>JANMVA010000533.1:0-3917 GCA_031392195.1 Saprospiraceae bacterium
TTGAGACTCGTTGGTGCGATTGACGACTAACCTGGCCTGAGGAATATCTGATTGAACATGACGAACTGATGACGGGCACCTGGTTAGGGCAAATACACCAACAAGTACGCTGATGATCATCAGGATGACATGGCTCTTGTATACTGTGCGGTGAATAAATTCTCTGTTACTCATCTTTTTCATTTTGATAGTGTTTATACGCTTTCCAGAAGCTCTTGTTGGAAAAATCTAATTCACAATGACCTGACGTGCTGCCACACCCTGATCAAATTCAAGCAGCAGCGTATATTGTCCGGCCATCAGGTTTTTGACATTCAGGTAATAATAATTATCGTTAATGTCATTGATGTGTGTAGACAACACACCTTTGAGATCAAAGACCGATATCGACCTGATCGGACTATCCTTGTGTGTCGCAATAAATATTTCGGTTGTAGCGGGATTGGGATATGTGAGAATTTCCATGTCAGTCGGGTCGATTACAATACAACGCAAATTCGTTTGCGCTTCCAATTGACATAAAGTCATCAGGAAAAACAATACACTTTGGAAATAGTAAGATGGCTTCATCACCTGAACCGTTTGATTGGCTGCTGACACAAACCAACGGGTTGGCATGGTGATATGCTATACTGATAATTCAGTATTCATACTTTCGGCTGTAAACCGATAATGTATAGTAACCTAATTGAGAATTAAAAAAGAATTGGAGTTACATTCCTTTAATTGATCACTGTCAGATAAAACATGACCTCACCGGGTGCATTCTGATTAGACGACATGTTCATGAATTTGATTTCCACGTATCCAAATGAACTGACCCTGGCATATTCAATTAACAAAGAAGATAAGGCTTGTCCCGGGGACACATGTACCGATGATCCCAATTCTGCATTTGGAACAGCTATGCTGGCGATCCATTCTGAATTACCCGGAATGGAAAGCATGATGGGATGTGCTAATCGGATGATGCTATTCAGGACAGAACCAGTTGTGCCAATCTTCGCAGTGCCATTTACATCGAGTGCGGCAGTCGGGTTCGTTGTTCTTATTCCTGTGTTACCGATTGAATCAATACGTACACGTTCAACGCCGCTTGTACCAAATGTGAGTGGCTTGCTTTCCTGTTGCATCAATTGAGCGTGCTGATTGCTCAAATTAATGCCGAGGATGAATCCATCTCCTGTATTGGATCCCGTATTGTTATTGGTAAACTGCAGCCTTGTCGTGCTCGCATTGGAGCTATTGATGTGCAATTGGACTTTTGGGCTTTGCGTTCCGATACCGATCGATGTCCCTTGGTTAAAGAGATTAGTTGTGGATTGCCAAACCTTGTTCTGGTTATCCCAATACATGGTGGACCCTGTCACATTACTTG
This sequence comes from Saprospiraceae bacterium, assembly GCA_031392195.1. GTDB lineage: Bacteria > Bacteroidota > Bacteroidia > Chitinophagales > Saprospiraceae > Opimibacter. The sequence goes on from JANMVA010000533.1 coordinate 1,379, forward strand.
TGATAGCCTTTTGAATTCCTTGCCAACTGATTCCGTCAAATGCATAAAATCCTTTGACAGGTGTGGTCTGATAGATCAGCATCCCTTCTTCAGCACTGCTGAGAAACATTTCATTTCGGTTGGATTCCGTCATTCTCGGGATGAGTAATCCTTTAGAGGTGGAACTGAGATCAAGGACGGAAAAAGAATTTGGACTGGTCGTGCCAATTCCGACCTGGGTAAAGGAAAAAAAATGGCAAACCAGTAATGCGAGTAGGAGTAACAGCCTTTTCATTGGTTCGTGTTTAGAATGCGCAGGCTAAGTGCCTTAACGCAGATTGAGGATAATAGCCTGAAAATCAAATTTTAACCCCTTACAGTAAAAACCTATAAGACATCTGAGGTCAATGAAAAAATGATTGGGGGGAAGGGATGACTAGGAGTGAGAAACTGAAAGTAATAAAGAATGTTCAATAAACATAGAATAAAATAAAAAAAAACATTATCCGGTCTTGATGGACAAGTAAGAATATCTTCCAATTCGATAACGAATAATTGAAAACAGGCCAATCATTATTTATACCCTAATCATCATCGCAATCGCAGCATCCGTTATTGAGAAGTAATGCAATAAAACCTAATAATACGTTTGTCCAGAATCTGTCAGCCTTTGCTTTTCTGTGCGCTTTCATTTCCTCTTTGCTCATGTCAGTGATCACGGCCTGATCTTCACCCGGAGACATGCCCGGTTGACCAAAACTCAATGAATCTGAAGTAATGTGCTTTACCGGACCAGTCGTGTCTTGCACTATCAGCAGATGATCTGTTTTGACGTTGGATAATGCATAGGTAGAATGTACCATACCAAACAGAAAAAGAAAAACGAATGCAATGGAGACCGAACCATGCATCTCCCGGGATTTAGACTGTTGTTTCATTTCAATCATATTTATATTGAGCAGACCATTTCATTTAATATCAACCATGATTCTATAGCCAGTCTTCTTCGACTGCTTTTTTCAATAGCGCTGCTGTGTTGGGTAATTCCCATTTACGAAGCATATTCTGACGGTGTGTATCGACTGTAGCTTTGGAAATAAATAAGTGTCCTGCAATTTCCTTACTGCTCATGCCCTGGTGCAGGCATTGCACGATTTCTTTTTCACGGGTAGTGATCGACGAAACATCAGGCCGGACTGATTTAAGGCGCGATCCTAATTCTACCCCCAGGTGTGCCTGTAACGGATCAAACGTAATGTCATAGTTATTGGGCCGTATGGAAGACACCATGGATGACACATCATGGAAGCAATAGAAGATCAATTCAGGTGTGCCTGCCTTATTTGAATGGATGATAAAGCTTGTGCGCATGATGCGTTTCAGTGAAGGATTTGAGCAATCGACATTGCCGCATACCCTGAACACATAGTCAAAGGGCTGCAATTTCCTTTCTGTGGTCATGTGGTGCATTGCCTTATCGACGGCCTTAATGTTGACCTGGTCAGGTGGCATAAAACTTTGCATGATCCTTTCCCCGGTCACATCTCCTGTCCCAAGTTCAAGGCTGATGTTTCGTTCAAAAAGCGTGAGGCCCTTTGAACATTTGTAGATCATAAAAAAGTCCGGCCGCAGCAAATGAATGATACGGTGGGTAGAGAGGAAGTTCTGCCAGATACACTCATCGGAGATAGGATCCTGGCTTTTTCTTTGACGAAGGCTTAAAGTCCCCGGGAAAGAATGTGTTCCTGTGGTGTCGCGCAATTGAACTGCGGTATTCATTGGTACAGATTTTTGGTTTTATCAATCAAATAATTGATATACCAAAGGTGAGTCTGACCTATGTCCGCTTACCCGCACGCATGTTCCGAAAAGAAGGGGGTATGTTTCTTTCTCACTGGAAAAGAATAGCACTCATGTTTCATCTGGCTGAAAAAACAATCATTAATTAATTGATACTGCGTCCATTGCGTGTTTCACTGGGTGTCATACCGAACTCGGCTGCAAAAGACCGGCTAAAATAATTGGGATCTTCAAAGCCTACTTTATAGGCCGTTTCGGATATACTGAGGTCGGTTGATTTCAGCAGGTCCATGGCAGCATACAATCTCAATTGCCTGATAAAAAGCGAAGCAGACTGCCCGGTTAGTGCTTTTAGCTTTTTATGCAACTGAGTCCGGCTCAGATAAACTGCCCTGCATAAATGCATCACGCTGAAGCCCGCGTCATCCAGGTGATCGGTTACGATCTGACGCACACGAAGGACAAACTCATCTTCTTTCGCCTTTCCGGGATCGGGTGCAATTGCCAGTGAAATGGTGGGATCGGCATATCGGGTTTGATTGTCCCGTCGCTGATCGAGCAAGGTATTTAGCTGAGCTCTCAGCTCACGCTTATCAAATGGTTTTAGGAGATAAACATCCGCACCACTTTCAAGCCCAGCTATCCGTGATTCGGGATCCGCCTTAGCTGAAAGCAGTACGATGGGAATGTGGCTTGTGATTTGATTGTTCTTCAATTCCCTGCACACAGCCAGCCCGTCTTTTACCGGCATCATCACATC
>JANMVA010000535.1:0-2295 GCA_031392195.1 Saprospiraceae bacterium
CCTGGAGCGACAGACAATCAACCCATTACGGCAGTGTGGCACACCAAGGTGTGCCACACCTAAGTGTGCCACACTGTTTGGGAGTTATGCAGATGGGGAAAGCACCAATAATCATCATTACTTTTAACCCCGATATGAAACGTAAGCGACACCTGATAGCCCCCTCCATATTATCCGCGGATTTTGGACGGATTTATGAGACTGTTGACCTGATCAATTCGAGTGAGGCTGACTGGTTCCATATCGATGTCATGGATGGCATGTTTGTCCCGAACATAAGCTTTGGATTTCCGGTCATGGAGGCGGTCAAGAGGCGGGCGACAAAACCAATGGATGTCCATCTCATGATAGAGAAGCCTGAGCGATATATCGAGCGGTTTCGCGATGCAGGTGCGCACGTCATCACAGTACATTATGAAGCATGTCCTCATCTGCATCGGGTGATCCAGCAGATTAAAGAGAGTGGTGCGCTCGCGGGCGTTGCACTTAATCCACACACCCCGGTCACTCATCTCGCAGATGTATTGGAAGACCTCGATCTGATCCTGATCATGTCTGTCAATCCCGGCTTCGGTGGCCAGAAGTTTATCTACCAGGCAATCCCGAAGATCATGCAACTAAAGCAAATGTTGGATGAAAGAAACCTGTCACCATTTATCGAAGTAGATGGAGGAATTGGTTTGCAGAATGCAGAGCGCGTTCTACAAGCAGGAGCAGATGTACTGGTTGCAGGCAATGCTGTCTTAGGTGCGGCCGATCCCCTCCAGGTCATCCGGGATCTGAAAGCTGTCGGAACTGAAAGCTTGAAAAATATCCAGGCTTGAGAATCGTTCGATTGCAGGTGCGACTTTCTACAATCATTGCGATTCTATTCAGTGGGATTATCTCCTATGGACAAAATGTAATCGTTTATGGCACCATTCTCGATCAGCAAAACAACGAGCCGATCGAACTGGTCAGCATCATAGCCGAAGAATTTTCTGTTACGACTCAATCTGCCCAGGATGGTTCTTTCCGGTTGAGTATTCCAGCCAACAATTCAACAACAATATTGATCAGACGCACTGGATATGCTGCTGCTCAATTCGATGTGCCCGCTATGGATGCAGGAAAACAGTTTCGCCTCAACATCAGCCTTGCACCCGTTGAAACCGGAAAAGAAGTAATCATCACTGCGCAACGTATTGAAGATGCAGGTATGGTCAGAGAAAAAGTGGAAGAATTAAAATTACTTCCGAGCACAACCGGGAATCTGGAATCCATTCTGCCTCATATTGCATTAGGTGCGAGCAGTGGTACGGGTGGTGAACTCACGTCACAATACAATGTGCGCGGAGGTAATTATGATGAGAACCTGGTCTATGTCAATGATTTTGAAATTTATCGACCGCTTCTCGTGCGAACAGGTAATCAGGAAGGATTGAGTTTACCTAATCTCGATCTTATCAGAGATCTCAGTTTTTCGTCCGGAAGCTTTGAAGCAAAGTATGGTGACAAGATGTCGTCTGTCCTCGATGTGCGATACAAATTACCGGACACACTCAGAGGATCAGTTTCAGCCAGCTTGCTTGGTGCTACAGGACATTTGGAAGGCGGGATAAAAGTTGGTAAAAGCACGTACAGGCACTGGCGCTATCTCATCGGTGTGCGTTATAAAACAAATCAATATTTACTTGGATCACTTGATGTTAAAGGTGAATACAGTCCGTCATTTACAGACTACCAGGTTTATACGACATACGATTTGTCGAGAGATTGGCAGATCGGTGTGTTGGCAAATCTGAACAGGAATAAATATGACTTTGTCCCAGTGAGTAGCAACACAGCAACAGGGCTGGTGAGCTTTGCATTGAAACTGTCAACAGAATTTGAAGGATCGGAAGAAGATATTTTTATCAATGGTATGACGGGGCTTTCACTTTCATTTGTTCCTGACAGGGAAAAGAACCCATTGTTTCTGAAATTTCTTTTCGCAGGATATAAAAGTCTGGAAAGGGAGAATCTCGATATCATCGGCAATTATCGTTTAAGCCAGATTGAGACAAGCCTCAATGATCCCGATGCGGGTGAGGAAGTAACATTGCTTGGTAGTGGAGTGCAACATGCCTATAGTAGAAATATTTTGCAGGTCAATATTCTCAATGCGGTAGTGAAATGTGGGATTTAATTGCAAAAGAATGCTGCCACTGCCCATTTTTTGCAAGCTGGTTTAAAAGTTGGAATTGAAGATGTTGCAGATCGCATTCACGAATGGGAGCGCTTAGACTCAGCAGGCTTTTCGTTGCCCTTTGATAC
>JANMVA010000541.1:0-3317 GCA_031392195.1 Saprospiraceae bacterium
GGGTACGATAGGTAGATTTAATTGAAGGCTCTGCCAATGCTCGCCATCATCATAGCTCACATACATCCCTGATTCTGTACCTGCATATAATGTGCCCTGATCTTCTGGATCAGCCCTGATGACACGTGTAAAATGATCTGATGGGATTCCAGTTGTAATCAACTTCCATGTCTTCCCATAATCCATTGTTTTCAACAGATAAGGTTTGTAATCACCCCACTTATACATGGTCGCTGCTACATAACAGCCGCCATCCACATAAGGATCCGGCTCAAGACTGTTGATCATGATCCACTTCGGTAAAAATGTGGGTGTCACATTTTCCCAGCTAGTTCCACCATTTTTGGAAACATGAATTAAACCATCATCACTACCTGTCCAAATTAAATCTTTCACGCGAGGGCTTTCAGCAGCAGCAAAAATGGTGCAGTAAAACTCGACAGTTGTATTGTCTTTTGTGATGGGTCCACCGGATGATTTGAGTTTGGTTGAATCATTCCGGGTTAAGTCAGGACTGATTGTATTCCAGGACTGGCCTTCATTCGTGGTGACATGCAAATGGTTAGAAGCAGTGTATAATTTTTTGGGATCATGCGGAGAAAAGAAAATCGGAAAATTCCATTGAAATCGATACTTGCTATCCTCGGCACCATGACCTAATGGAAAATCTGGCCATACATCCACATACCGCGAAATTTTTGTCCTGTGATCATACCGTTCAAGAATGCCACCAAAACAACCACCATAAACAATCTCATTGTCCAAGGGATCTACTGCAATGTGCCCGCATTCACAACCCGCTGTTGACTCCCAATCATCTTCACCAATCGACCCTCCTTCTTTCCGATGCGAAATCCTGACAGTACTGTTGTCCTGTTGTGCACCATAGATGCGATAGGGAAAATGATTATCCGTCGTGACGCGATAAAATTGCGCCGTAGGCTGGTTGTGATATGTTGACCAGTTTTCACCTCCATCATAGCTCACCTGTGCTCCACCATCATCACCAATGATCATCCTGCGTGGATCATTAGGATCTATCCACAGGTCATGATGATCTCCATGATTGGCATTGTAAGCTGTAAATGTTTTTCCGCCATCCTTCGATTTGTGATAAGAAACGTTGACAACATATACAACATCCTCTGTTTTGGGATCTGCAAATATGCGCGAGTAGTACCATGCACGCTGCCGCAGATCGCGCTCACTATTTGTTTTTGTCCAGTTCTTGCCACCATCATCTGAGCGGAAGACACCTCCGTCTTCATTTTCTATAATGGCCCAAAGCCTGTTACTGTTGACGGGAGAAACTGTTATGCCGGAAATACCCCAGGTACCTTTCGGCAATCCATTGGAACCTGAAATATTTTGCCAGGTTTCACCACCATCTTTACTTTTCCAGAGAGCAGACCCTTCACCACCGCTGCTTAATTCATACGGATTGCGATGCACTCGCCATGTTGAGGCATAGAGGACTCTTGAATTGTTTGGGTCCATGATGAGATCAATAGCACCCGACCGCTCGTTGACAAAGAGTGTTTGATTCCATGTTTTTCCACCATCAAAAGATTTGTAAATGCCCCTTTCTTTTGTGTCTAAAAATAAATCCCCCAGCACTGCAACATAAAGGATGTCGGGATTGGTGGGATGAACCCTGATGCGTGCAATGTGCTTTGAGCTTTTCAGCCCAATATTTTCCCATGACTCTCCTGCATCAGTACTTCGCCACATTCCATATCCGTAGGATACATTGCCACGCACTGTAGATTCACCTCCTCCTACATAGATCACATTTGGATCTGAAGGAGCCACTTCAATGGCACCGACACTACCTCCAAAGAATCCATCGGAAATGTTGCCCCATGTCTGGCCTCCATCGCGTGTTCTCCATACACCACCTCCTGTGGATCCGAAATAATAAAGGCTGGGTTTGTCCTTTACCCCGGTGACACTGGCAGATCGCCCGCCTCGGAAGGGTCCGATGCTTCTCCATTGAAGTTGGCCAAACAAAGACGTATCAATTGGTGTATATACATTGGCAGTATTCTTATTTTTTTGTGCTTCGGTATCTGAAAGCACAATTGAGACAAGAAAGAAGATAATGGTCAGACGTTGAAGCATAGCGGAGGATTGTTATTTCAAACGGAAAAATAGACATTAAGCATGAATCCGGATTTTTCAAATTTTGCCCCTGATGAATGTTCATCCATCCAGGTGGATATTGTGATTGATGAGGCATGGATTGATGATATGTTGGATGAACACCTGTCCGAGCTTAGGATTAATGAACAATTTACACTCATCAATATCCGGATCAGCCTTGGAGAAGGAACACTCAATTTTCAGGCTGACCTGAAAGAAAAGGAAGGCACATCGATGAATGTCACATCGACACCTGTTTGGGACCCGGAATCACAAAAACTGAGGATAGAGAATCTTGACATTCAAACGGATAGTAAGAATATACTTCTGAAGAGTGCCGGATGGTTGGCTCAAACTTTCCTCACTGGCAAGATCGATTCCAAAGTAGAAGAACAAGCGAATAACATGATCGCAAAGCAAATAGAGAAATTGAAAAGCAAGCCATTAGAAATTCCATTGGCCAAAGCAGGAACCGCAAAAGTCACTGTCTCGAATATTGTAGTTCATCAAGTCGTAGTGAAAGAAAAGTCAGTTCAGGTAAGAGCGACAATTGACGCCTATTGGAATATTCACCTTATCCCCTCAACAACATAAGGGTATAATATTCTCATTTGCCTAGGATCTCATTACTTAATGGTTTGTACGTGCTCACGTTTCTCACGCTTCTCACGTTTCTCACGTTTCTCACGTTCGGTTGCTGAGCTGTAGCACATGGATGCGTCGTGCAGGTCGAAGCACACGTTCTCACGTTCTATAGGCGCAGGCTTACCCTGTGAAGCCCCGGCCTGTATTCCTTAAAAATGATTTTGGCAATTTCGTCCAGATGTGAAGACTCATTGACAAAATCAAGTTCTTCAACATCGACAATCACAATGGGGTAGGAGGGCTGACTGTAAAAAAATTCGAAATAAGAATCCTGGATCAGCTGGAGATAAGAAGCGGTGATATTATGCTCGTAACCCCTGTCGCGCTTGTTGATCTGTTCAAGTAGTTTCTTTGGGGTGCGATGAAGATAGATCAGCAATTCCGGATTTGGAGATGTTGCATTGAGCATTGAAAATAATCGCTGAAACAAACGGTATTCTTTTTCATCCAGGTTCTTTCGCGCAAAGATCAATGTTTTCCAAAAGCAATAATCAGATAGTGTGAACTCGTAAAATAAATCATGCTGCAAG
>JANMVA010000574.1:0-2199 GCA_031392195.1 Saprospiraceae bacterium
TTATATTGCGTAAATGAGGTTTTCTCCCGATGGCCTTCATTCATTTTAGCAGCACCATTAAAAATGTAGGACCAATGACCGTTGCGACCACTATGTGTCAGATCAGCACCATAAAAATCATTGTACTCATTATAATCAGCAAATTCAGGCGCCTTACTATAGAATCCGTATTGCAAATTGATATCTGTTCGCGCGATCGTATCCGGTGACCGGGTGATGACATTGATGATACCACCCATCGCACTCGAACCAAATAATGAAGAGTATGCTCCTTTGATCACTTCGATCCGTTCGATCGCACCCAGTGGAACAAGATTCCAAAGCGCACCGCCGGATTCGGGCGTGATGGCTGGACGACCATCGAGCAAAAGCAAAACACGATTTCCAATTCCACCGCCGGCCACCTCTGATGCACCGCGAATGGAAAGCGCCTGCACATTTGAACCACTGGACCGCGTGACCTGCACACCACTGATCTGATGAAATGCATCATCAAACGATTTTACTCCTGCCGTGACAAGATCTGCCTGTGCAACAATACCGACACTGGCCGGTGCCAATGAAAGACTCTGTGTCTTTCGCGAAGCTGAAATGACGACTTCATCTGCGAGATAAACTTCAGGTTGCAATTCAATCAAAATGGGATCACTTTCCCGCGACACGAATTCAAGAACGAATGTTTTGAAACCGATCATCGAAAAAATGATCCCATCTTTATTCTGTACCCCACCAAGTTGAAAGTTTCCTTTCTGATCGCTTGTGGTACCTGTAGTGGAATTCACTACATGAATATTGACATATGCAAGTCCTTCTCCAGAACGGGCATCAATGACTTTACCGGAAATATTTTCCTGTGCAAAGAGGTGAAGCTGGACAAAGAGTAAGCAATAACAAAGAAGATAATTTCTGCTTATTGATACCACAACGGTACGATGCCAAAATCTGCTTTGAAGTTGATCGTCTTATCATCACCTTTTTCCAGGATGATGGTTGTCGGTGCAGGCTCATTAAAAATATTCGGTGCTCCGATTGCTGGTCTGATCACGATACCATAACTGACATCATTTGGATTATCAAAGTGCACACCTAATGTAGCAGTACGCCTTGTCGGATCCGTGATATTATCATGACGGAAACCCAAGGCTAGTGCAGAGTACTCGCCCGGATCCAGGGTGATGGTATAATTATACTGTGTGACGCCTGGTTGATATTCCAATACGATTGGATTCTGGGCATTGACAGGTGCGCCTAAGGCAAAACGGCCGCCCGGAACACCAGTACCATAGTAATGATCAGGAACTTCGCCCCATCCTGCGCCTGGAAAAGGATCGAGATCAAATGCAGGGAAAAGGGTTAGTTGAACTTCGCCACTGTCTTTCCACTGTTCCCATATCTGGGCATTTTCGATGGTGATTGTTCCTGAGATTTTAGCTGTATCGGGCTCCGGGTCATCATCTTTGCAGCTATTCATACAGAGCAGCGGCATCAGGGCTAACAGGGTGATTTTCAGGGAAAAAGATAAAATTCGCATAGACTAAAGTTTATTATTTATAGAGGAACAAAGAAAGGGGAAGAGGGGTCAGGAAAATACCCAAAGGGGGGTAAAGAATAACGGAATGGTTAAAGTGGGTAGGGATTGAAGACGGGCAAGGACTATAAATATGAATATGCCTGATAATCAGGGGCTAAAGGAGGTATTTCGTCGAAATACTCACTCAGGGAATTTTTCCGGGGCGAAATAGAAGCTAGGTATTTCGTCGAAATACTCCCCTTTAAAACCCCTGAAAGCCCCCCTTGCCTCTACGATCCCTTTCATAGATTATAACCGTCCACCGCCATGACCTACACCTCCCCTTTTTAAATTTTTCAATGCTCAATATTGTCCACCAACCGGCTTCCAGACCTACACAGTATCATTCCCCCACCAATCCTTTACCCATCCCTCGCTTTATCGTTTTTTATCCCTAATTTTGCCACCCTGAGAATGTAACTATGTCAAATTCAATCAATTACGTAGCTATATTGATCCAGTTTGCTGTGGCCGCCGGATTTGTAGGAACCACCATGGTCGTAACCCACCTGGTAGGCCCCTCCCGTAAGACCAGCGACAAGCTCCAGAACTTCGAAAGCGGGATCGAAAGCGTCGGAAATGCCCGCATCCCCTTCTCCATCAAATACTTCCTGACAGCCATCCTTTTC
>JANMVA010000608.1:0-2339 GCA_031392195.1 Saprospiraceae bacterium
TCGTGATAGATCTGTGTCGAATCGCCCACAATGCGCGTGCCGGCACTCCCTTTCACGAAGGTTAATTCAAATTCTGCATGATTGTGAATCGGGTACTCGAAACCTTTGTTGACCGAGTCCAGGATCACAAACAGGTCGGAACCTGTAACAGGTGTTATTTCCTGATATACTTTCATAATATTAAGAATGAATCAAATCTGAACTATCAGAATTTCATAAAAATACCAATCTTTTCATTTAAAGTACCAATTTGCTCCCGGTCCTTGAAGTATATTCACCTACCCAACCCATGCACTATCCAACCGCTCAGGAACCACGTTCCGGAACGGATGAACACCTCTTTTAAACTATCATTGCATGGCAAGTATGTTTCGTAAAAAGGCTTTTACGCTTCTTTTCTCTTTTGGATGTTTTTTGATAACCTGTTCACTTACAGGCCAGAGCATCGTTGTTTCCGGCACCGTGACCTCAGCAGAAGACCAACAACCCATGATCGGGGTCAGTGTCGTCGTCAAGGGAACTCAACAGGGAGTCACCACAGATTATGATGGAAAATATGCCGTCGAAGTAGCCCCCGATGCGGTTCTTCAATTCAATTTTATCGGTTTCCAGCCCGTAGACCAGGCGGTTAGCGGCCGGCCCGTGATCGATGTCGTCATGATCACAGACGAAAAATTACTGGAAGATGTGATCGTCGTAGGCTATAAGAAAGAAATAAAGAGCAATGTGTCCAGCGCGATCGCTACGGTGAAAGCTAAGGATATCGAAAACCTTCCAATGCTCGGTCTGGATCAGGCATTGCAGGGTCAGGCTGCAGGCGTACAGGTTACGCAATCTACCGGAGCGCCGGGAGATGATATTGCAGTCCGGATCCGGGGTGCAGGAACATTGGGAAATAACAATCCACTCTATGTTATTGATGGTGTGCCGACTACCGGCAACATCAACATGTTTGCAATCAGTGATATTGAATCAATACAAGTGTTGAAGGATGGTGCTTCTGCTTCGATTTACGGCGCTCGTTCAGCTAACGGCGTTATTGTCATAACTACCAAAAAAGGAAAGAGTGGGGCACCAATCTTCAATTTCGATTCGTATTACGGCATCCAGGAAGCTAATCGCCTTCCTGAGTTATTGAACAAGACAGAGTATCTGACGATCCGCAATGAAGCCATCAATAATTCAAATGAATTGCGTGATCCGATCCGTCAGCTGCCGACGTATGATCCTGCGATTCTCGATACACTGGCTGATACGGATTGGTTATCAGAAGTGTTTCGCGTAGCACCCACACAGCGTCATTCATTATCTGCCTCAGGTGGCGGCGAAAACAGCAGTTTCTATATTCTTGGTGAATATTTTAACCAGGAAGGTGTATTTAAAAAACAAGGTTTTGATAAATACCTGCTGCGCTTCAATGGTGAATTAGGAAGTAAAAAATTTAAAATAGGTAACAATGTATCCATCGCTTATACCAGCCGTGATGTCATTGGAAGCTCGGGTGATGGTGCCGGTCCCGGTAATGAATTAAGCGGAATACGCTATGCATTAATTGCAGCGCCTGTATTTCCGGTGTATGATGATAATGGTAAAATCATCAATACATCATCCTTGCTTGGCGATCCATCTTTATATGGTGATGGGAATGCAAATCCTGTTGCATTTATAAATGCCACTGACTGGAATATTCAGCGCTATCGTTTGTTTGGAAATGTATTTGCGGAATATAATTTTCGCGATAATATTAAGATGAGGACGAACCTGGGAACAGACCTGCTATTCCAAAGTGAGACGATTTTTAAAGAGCGGCTGTCTGTTGCGATCTATGATCCTACTTCGCTTTCGCGAGGTAATGTCACAGACCGTAACCTGGTCTGGAATAATACCTTCGAATATGTTGAAGCGTTTGGAGCAGCAGATCACCATAATATGAGTTTGTTGCTGGGGATGGAAGCCATCGATAATCATACGGAATACCTTGGGGCATCTGCAAATAATTTTTTCAGCTCCGATCCGAACTTTCGCTTTATTGACAATAGCAATAATGAAGAACTTGGCAACCTGAGTGCATCCGGCATTTCGACTGAATGGGGACTGCTTTCTTTCTTTGCTCAGCTTGGATATAATTATCGAAGCCGTTACGTATTGAATCTTTCAGTTCGTCGTGATGGATCTTCTCGTTTTGGACAAGGTAATCGCTGGGGTACTTTTCCTGCCGCATCTGTTGCAAGGAATGTATCACAGGAACCTTTCTTCAATCTCAAAGCACTTAACCCACTGAAACTTCGTGCCAGCTATGGACAATTGGGTAACCAGGAAATTGGTCTCTATCCATATAG
>JANMVA010000633.1:0-7385 GCA_031392195.1 Saprospiraceae bacterium
TAAAATAAATCATGCTGCAAGGTGATTGCTGACAACTGCTTGTGGCGCTCAGCCATGAAAAACAATTCAACTGTAAATGCATACCGCTCCGGATTCTGATAGAAATAAGGCAGAAATGGGTTATCATCAAATTCCTCCAGGACAAGCTCAGCAGGGTAGGTTTTAGAAATGAGCTCACACAAGCTTGTTTTGCCTGATCCGATATTGCCCTCGATACAGATGTATTTATACGGTGTTACCCTGCTCATCTGCATTGAATATATACACTTCTCCTGTATCCCGGCAATCTAAATAAAGCTCTTCAATAGTCTTTCCTAAAACAGGATGAAGGATGAATGGCGCAAGTTCCATGAGCGGGATCAATACAAAATTCCGGAGATGAAACAGTGGATGCGGAATGATGAGATTCTCCTCGTCTATCGCTTTATCTTCATGAAGAACGATATCAATATCAATGTGTCGTTCATGCCATTTTTCATGGGGCTTTCGACCCACGCTCGTTTCAATATTTTTTAAGGTGTAGAGTAATTCTGCTGGTTCAAGTGGGGAATTCACTTCGATGACCTGGTTAATAAACCACGGTTGCTCCTCATGGCCCCAGGGTTGTGTTTCGTAGAATGCGCTTTCTTGTACGATTTCTCCTGCTTTCTCAGTGATGTGGTGCTTGGCAAGTTTTATCTGGGCGATCCTGTCACCGAGGTTGCTGCCAAGGATTAGATGGTAGTGAAAATGTTTCATGGATGCTAAGGGATGGCAAGGTAAACAAGGAAATCTTTCCTGTGGCAGCATTTATTTCCTGGAACGAAGCCTCCAGTTTAAGGGGTAATGGTTTTTCCACCCTTGAGGTGTTTTTTTTGCCCAACCCAACCTCGTCCCCTCATATACGACCAGATACCATCCCGGCTCATAATCTGCAGTTATAAACTGTGTGCTTCTTTCCAGGAAATCAAGAGATTGATGCAGATTTAATTCAATTTGCGAGGCGACCTCAATTCCCGGGGCAGACATCGATAAGAAATGATCCGGTATGAAATCTTTGCCCTTTAATTCTCCTGCATGACTGATCATCCTGACACCTGGCAGGTGGTAGAGCACTTCATTTGCTTTCTCCTCAGCATCCTTCAGGATAAATGAAAAGTGATCATCCTGGCTGCGGATCATATATTGGCTTCCAGCCAGCTTTGCCGAAAGCCAATCGGGTGTCTCCTGAAATGCACTCTTTTTTTGTTTTATTCGGGATGGTGATACCGGCATTTCCTCTGCTTTTCTCAAAATCGAAATAAAAAGACCTTCGCCTTTGACTTTATGCGGATACAATTGATATCCTGTTGCGTTTTCTGATTCTGTTTTGACAATGTTCCATTCTTTCGGAAAATGAATCCGGACAGATTGCAAATCATGACCGGTGACAAATCGATTGATGTTATTGATATTTTCTTCCTGACTATACGAACAAGTGCTATAGATCAGATAACCATCTGCATTTAATGACCTTACTGCATCATTGACGATTCGTTGTTGCATCAGTGAACATTCACGCACCAGTGCAGTGGACCACTGACGAATTGCTTCTGGTTCCTTTCGCATCATCCCTTCACCGGCACAGGGTGCATCGATGTGGATGATATATGCAAACGGGACATTGAATAAGGAAGCCTGAGCTGAAGAAATAAAAATATTGAGATAACCACCCTTGATCAGGTTTTCCCGAAGTATTGCATTGCGCTGAGGTACAACTTCATTGGCAATTAAAATGTCTGCATCCCTCTTATGTTTAGCCAGAATGCCAGTCTTACCCCCCGGAGCTGCACATACATCGAGCCATATGCGAGGTTTATTATCGAGTTCTAATCTTTTTAAAACAAAGTCAAGGATCATCGATGAAGCCTCCTGTACATAATATGCTCCTCCATGCCAATGCGGATCCATATAAAATGCAGGACGTTCAGCTAGATAAAATCCATTGTCACACCAAGGGACTTTTTCCAGTTGATCAAAATTAGTTTTGCCTTTTTTATGGTTGAGCCGTATACTCGTGGGTGCAGGTTGCTCAAGTGCATGAAAAAAATCATCAGCTTCCGGGCCTAGCTGCATTTTCATCCGGTCAACAAATTCCTGCGGTAATTTTTCCATTTATGATTTAAATAATTCAAAACGAAATACCCGTTGTTGGAGTTTTCTCCACACCAGGAAGAAACCTCTTTGGGCTGAGGGAGAAAACTCACTGCAGCTGTTATAATACCCGTTGTTGGAGTTTTCTCCAACAGCTAGTTCTAGAGCCCTTTAACCTTTCCATGTAACACACCTCCCTTAGCAAAAAACTGATCCACTTTTTTACTAACAGCAGGATCGGCTTCCAATACAGGCGCGTGATGCGGTTTGATTCGCGCATCTATGATCAATGGTGGTTGACAAGTCCAATGCTTGTTGATAAACGATGATTTAACTCCATACACATCTTTCGCCGGATTGGATCTTGTAAATGCAGCCCACAGAAAATTATTTAAATGCTCACTCATCCAATGACTGTCCTCCGTCAGGATCCACAAAGGCCAGGCATCCAGTGATTGGCTTTCCAGGTGTTTTGTGAGTTCGGCGATTTCTGTTTGGGCTGATTCATCATTCGTAAATCGTTTGAATGAAACAGCAAGGATTCCGGGCATGATGACATTTATTCCGGAACAGGAAGAGGGAAGAGATAAATCTTTAGGAATTTCACTGCTGAGTTTTCTCATCACAGGACCACGCGCTGCAATAATGAGTTTTGACCCCGCATTCCAGCCATCGCCACTGTAATCAAGTGTATCGATCGTCGTCATCGTCTGGAAATGCAGATCTCTGTCTAATCTGATCCTGGAGAGTACATGCTGAATAAACCGGGGAATATCATGCGTACTCAGGTTCTGGTCATCCTGATGACATGCGATGAATAAATATTTGGCCAATGAAGTTTGGCCTTTTCCCAGTAAGTGATTAGCAATCGTCAGTAACTCTTCCGGAACAGGATCGCGAAAAGGCATATAACGTTCATGACCAATGGCCAACAAAAGCGGATGTACTCCTGCTGCATCAACTGCATGTACTTCTTTCAGGCCGGGAAATTCCTTTGATGCCAGCGGTTCAACTAATTGATGAATAAGCCAACCGAAATTACTGTCTTCCTGCGGTGGTCTACCCACAACCGTAAAGTGCCAGATGGGATCTTTGCGGTGATAAACATTTTTTATTTCCAGTACAGGAAAGTCATGCTTCAGACTATAATATCCGAGATGATCTCCAAAAGGCCCTTCTGGTTTCATTCCCTTCATCTTCACTACGCCTGTAATGCAGAAATCTGCATCCGCAGACAGTACATATCCATCATGCCAGAAATAACGGAATCGTCTTCCGCCCAACATGCCTGCAAAAGTCACCTCACTCAATCCTTCTGGTAATGGCATGATCGCCGCAAATGAATGTGATGGTGGTCCACCGACAAAAATGGTCACCCTGAATTCATCACCGGTCTGCTGATACATTGTATGATGTACACCGATGCCACGGTGCAGTTGATAATGCATACCTGCTTCTGCATTTGGTATGTATTCATTCCCACTGATCTGGATCCGATACATCCCGATATTGGAACTCATGATCCTTTTTTCACCGGGTGGCAAGGTCATGACCTGGGGAAGGGTCACGAATGCACCTCCATCTTCCGGCCAGCAAATGATCTGAGGTAGTTGACTGAGTGTGGTGGACCCATGAAGGATTGGTTTTCTCCATGATTTAGTTGGCAGACCTTTGATTGCAGTAAAAGGAGTACTCAAAAAATGTCCCGGTCGCTGAAAAAATGCTGAAGGATCTGCTTTTAATTCGATCAGGCGTTGAACCTTACCCAATGTATGTCGAAATAAAAATGCAGTTCTTTCTTTTGTACCATATAGATTTGACAGTGCTTTAAATGGACTGCCTTTCACTTTTTCAAACAGTATAGCAGGTCCCTTTACATCATAGATTCGCCGATGGATCTCAGCCATCTCCAGATTTGGATCGGTTTCAACAGGTATGCGTAACAACTGTTGATCATCGAGATCATGTATACATTGAGAAAGTGAATGGTATGCCAATCTAGAAGGAAAATAAATGAGGACGTAAAATAAAGCCTAATAGCCCATAATGTATTCTTAATTTTACGGCGATTTAATTATGGTTTTGCCAGTGTCAGTAATTAATTCCTCAGTTTCGAAAATTTTATTTGCCTTCTTCCTGTTTTCCTTGCAGCCGAAGACTATTCTGCGAGACGCATATCATCATTTCAAATATCCTGAAGAAATGATGTCATCCATCAGAAATCAGTTGAAGGATGATGGATATTTATTTGTGCTTGAAGCGACTAAAGATCTCAAGAATGATCAAAGGGGCGTGTGTAAAGAAGCTATGACTTATGTGAAAGTAATAGAGACGATTTCTAAGCAGGGCTTTATTTTAGTGGAAGAGAAAATTGTCAATTTTTCCTACCTCATGAAATTTAAAAAATTGAAATAAAGCTCTATCACTAAATCTCTAAATCACCACATCACTACATCAGCTCATTAGCACATTAGCACATCATCCCATTGAGGAAGGGTCATCAATTCCATTTATACCGGTTCTTTACTAACAGATCTTTATATCCCTGTTCATTTCTGAGCATCATCAGGTCCGGATCGCCGTCAAAGGAAACAGAGTTGACAAAAAACATTCCCTCATCAATGGATTTATTTAATAATCGGATCGCTTCTGCTTTATTGCCGAGGTGTGCATAAATCCTTGCCTGCAAATATTCAACTTCGCCGTAATCAAACTTCCTTTTTCGTTCCTCTACTTTTTTGATCATGGATTCCGCCTGGTCTTTGTTGCCTTTACGGGCATAAATCATCCCAAGTTCACCGAATACGCGTGAATCATGTTCCGATTCAGGAAGTATCAGATGGTAGATTTCCTCTGCCTTCTTAAAATCATCTTTCAGATAATATACACGCGCTAAAGAACGTGATGTGTCACCTGCATACAAAGCGATTGCCATATCCGCATAATGATTGCGGAGTGGAATATTTCCTTTCAGTGCAGCCTGACGGCCGGCAACAAAATAGAGATACCGATAGTCATTTTTTAAATTGGCCGCTGCGGCTTTTGAAAGCAACCTGTTGACATTCGAAGTGTCATCAACCCACATATAGTATTCAATTAAGCGCATAAAATCATCCCGGTGAGCAACAAAAGGCTTCAAGTGCTCGCCCATTTTTCCTGCCTGAGTGGCATCACCTTTTAGTCGATAAGCTTCCATCGCTTTAATAGCCCGCTCACGGCAATAATAGCAATTGCGCAGATCAAGGCTGTCAAATTCAATCTCCTGATGGAAGCTTAATGCTGATTCAGGATCGTTCAGGCAATCAATGGAGAGGACCATGCCGGTCGTATTGGTAAATAATTCCTTCGGATCGATTTTGTATTCTTCTATAAGATGTTGGAAAGCGTTTGTTCTTCGGCCACGGATATACTCTTCGACAAACAGAAGATAATTTTCCTGTCTTCCGGTTAAGTTGGTAAACCGTTCACGGACAGCTTTGAGCGTGTCACTTACTTCCTCGGGATTGCCTCTGTTGATAAAAAGAGAAGTCAGGAGGAAATAGGCATCCAGGAAATTAGGATCCAATTGAATGGCTTTACGCAGGTATGATTCAGGAATGGAATCATTCAGACCTTCCCAATTATTCCTGGCTTGCAGGTAAGCGATGTAAGCTTCATAATTGGGTGTGCTGAGAACATTGTCATTTTTGCTTTTCCAAAACCCTTTGATTTCATTTGATAAAGCCTTAATGCCGGTCAATGGATCATCCGCCCGGCAATAGACTTTATCCAAAGGCACGGGCAGAGTCTTGTTCGTTTGGAGATTGACAATAATGGCAGAAAATACAAGTGAATCATGATTCTTACCCGTCAGGTAAAATGTACCTTTTATTATGTTGGTGGCGCCTGTCTTTTTGGTAAAAGCAGGTTTAAGCGCCATTGAAGCTTCAGACGTGTTGGTGTTGAACAAAGTAGTTGGGTAGCTCACTACATTCGCATCAACCAACTCGATTAATTCGGTCGTAATCCAGTGCGCAGCCATCATGGAGACTAAATTAAATTCGTCTTTGCCTGTAAAGTTTTCAAAAGGGGGGATTGCAATCTTCTCTTCTTGCTGTTCAGCGGTGAGTTTCTCTTCTTTGGAGTATTTAAAAAAATAAACGATGGCTAACAATGCGATTAAGCCAAGTAAAAGATTGATCACGACAGATTTTTTTTGGGTTAAAGACTTTTGATATTGCGGGATCGAAAGGCCATGCCCCATTATGGCAAATACTTCCTGTGCTTCTTTAATGTTTTTGAAGTTATATTTTCCAATACGATGTGTTTCTATTTCAGAGTGATTGCGAAGTTCATCGGCAATTTTCTTTGAGACGACAATCGAGCCGGGTATTCCAACTGTCTGGATGCGTGAGGCCACATTGACAGCATCACCAAATATGTTGCCTTCCTTGATAATGATATCCCCGAGGTGAATACCGATCCGGACGGGAATCGAAGATTTATTGGAAGCGATCTGGATCTCAACAGCACTTTGAATAGCTTCCATGACGCTGTCGAAGATGACGAGGCTGCCGTCTCCATAAAACTGGATGATGCGTCCATGATGCTTTACTGTAATGGTCTCTAATTGCCTTCGATGATTTTCTATCCTGTCGATGGTAGAAGTTTCATCCTTCTGAAGCATGGCTGAATAACCCTCGATGTCAGTAAACATAACGGCGGCAAGCTTACGGGTTTCGGTGTGTTCTGTCATGAAAAAAGGTTTTCAATTCCTCTAATTTATCTTATTTCCGAAACAGCGCAACCTGAAGGATCAGGTGGCTGACAAATTTCTTCTTAGATGTTTCAGGGGAGTAAAATTTCAGCGTTTTGAGAAAAGGCATTTTCTAAGTAGATTGTAGTTTATTCTCTCTTCCAATTAACCAACCAACAAAACAAAACATGAAACTGCCCAAACTATTGACCGGAACGATTGTCGCCTTTCTTGTTCTCCTGGCTACTGACTACGTATATTATGGTCTTATCAATGACACGCCTACCAGTGGATCGGCATGGGGACCAAAGATTGTATATGGTCTTTTTTATTCAATCGCATTTGCGTACATCTATATTAAATCCGCTGCCATCCGCGGATCGGCTTTTACAAAAGGACTTATGGTAGGTATTGCAGTGGGGTTGCTGGTCCTGTCCATACGAATGTTTATGGCGAATGCCGCTGATTTTGCTCCGGGGGCTGATGGTGCCTGGGTCATTATACAAAATGTATTAATCGCTGTTGGTCTATCCAATTT
>JANMVA010000654.1:0-5616 GCA_031392195.1 Saprospiraceae bacterium
GATTCATATAATTCTTCAAAGTATACCGGCTATACGCTTTGAGAATAATCAGGGCACGCATCTTCTCAAGCAACGTCTCACAAATCAATTTATACTCCTGCGCAATCACACCTTCATTAACTAAAGAAGGCGCCTTATCAAATTCTGAAAGACCGAATCTTCTCCGGTTATCCTGCGTATTGGGTAAATACCAGCATTTGTTTGTCACACTCCACATCCGGCCACGGATTGACCTGACCTCATCAACTAGGGATTCATCATATTCGAAATCCAACCGGATCATCAGCCTGCCCTTATAATCAAAAAGAGCGCCGTATATTTTATTCACATCAGGCACAGGTAAATTCATCTTCTGCAAAGATTAATTCCTTCCTTCCACATTATCTATTCGCTTCCGTAAACATCGCTCTACTTACGTAAGTAAACGTAAAACAAACGACTCCTGCATCACACCTCCCCCATATTTGCCATGTCCTTTCATCGAGGGAAGGAAGAATCTAATCAGTCACACAATCAAAATTATTTCACCATGTTTTCAACAGTTGACAACAGAGTTCAGCTTATTGGTTTCCTGGGACAGGAGATCGAAGTCAAAGAATACGCTGAAGGTAAAAAAATGGCCCGCATGTCGATGGCCACACATGAATCCCGCAAAACAGATGAGGGAAAACGCGAAACACTGACCACCTGGCACAATCTCCTCGCCTGGGGAAAGACAGCCGAAGTCATGGCCAAGATCTTCAGCAAAGGACAACGCCTTTATATCGAAGGCAAACTGAGCTATCGCGAATACACGAACAGCGAGAATGTGAAAAAGCAGTCCACTGAAATCGTCGTATCCGATTTCAAACGCCTTGAGCCATACGATAAGAATTGATCGGGAATTCTTTTCTCTTTATAAATGCCCACATAAAGTCCAGTGGTTTGGGTTAGTGATTTTGTAAAACCACAAGCCTTTGTAGTGACTCATCCCGCTATCGGAAGGAGCCACTACAAAGGCTTGTGGTTAATTTATGATTTTATGTTTTTCCGTTTCTCGACCTATTCTCCATCGCCGGTGTCTTCGGATGGATCGGACCACGTGCTGTGATTGATTTCATCACTTCTTCAATCGCACGCTGGATTTGCGGATCGATTCCTTTCGCTAACATAGTGGGATCCTCGATGACCGGAATATCAGGATCAACACCATGCCCTTCCAGGAACCACGTGCCATCCGGATTGTACATCCTGAATGTTGGTGCAGTGACAGAACCACCATCAATTAAATCAGGCATCCCGGTCAAGCCGATCAAGCCGCCCCATGTACGTCCGCCAATCAGTGGACCTAAACCGGCTTTGCGGAAATAATCAGGAAATGCATCACCACCCGATCCGGACCAACCATTGATCAACATGGCCATCGAACCAAAATGAGCAACAGGAGGCCATTGCCAGTTCTGACCATCGCGCACATCCCAATAAGCAAGTGGTTTGCGATTGAGCAACTCGATAAAGCGATCAGGAATCTGTCCTCCGTTATTGAAGCGTTCATCAATGATGAGGCCTTCTTTATTCCATTGTCCGTAAAACTGACGAACCAATTCATTCTGACCATTGACACCGGTATCAGGGACATAAATGTATCCGATCTTACCACCAGATGCTTCATCTACCTTCTTACGGTTCGCTTCGATCCATGCCAGGTTACGAAGTCTTGTTTCCCCGGCCATTGTCTTGACTACCACAGTCCGGGATCCTTCCCATGTTGGCTTGGAATTGACTGTCAATTCCACTGTCTTATCTGCCAGTCCTTCAAATGCAGCATAAGGATCTGTAAATTCATTTAGCGCGATACCATTGACGGCGAGTATATAATCACCTGCACCAACATTTACACCGGGCTCATCAAGCGGTGATCTCACTTCATAATCCCATTGTGCACCGCGGATGACTTTCTCTACCATATACTGTCCATCTTTCTTCGTCCAGTCTACACCGAGATAACCAACGGCCCTGCTTTTCGCTGATTCCTGATCTCCCCCACCCCGATAAGTATGCGACGCATTTAACTCACCGATCATATCGCCAATGATAAAATTCACATCAGCGCGATTGACTGCATGCGGTAATAATGCAGCGTATTGTGTACGCATAGCATTCCAGTCGATACCATGCATAGCAGGATCATAAAAGAAATCGCGCATCATCCGCCAGGCGTCATTGAAGATCTGCGTCCATTCTTCCTGTGGACTGATCGTCATCTCCATGTCCTTGACAGGCAGAGATTTTTCTACTTTCTGATCAGCTTCAAATTTGATGATACTGTGATTTTCACCCTGCGTGATCAAAATCTTTTTACCATCCGCACTGGCTTGATAACCATTGACATTTTCAATGATCGTTTTTTCTTCGCGTTCTTCGAGGTCCCAATATTTCAATGAGACTTTATCCTCCCCGGATCCTGAATTCGGATAGCGGGCAAACGCAATCTTTCCCTTTGTAGCCATTAAGCCGCCCATATTGCCTGCCTGCGGTGGCAGGATGACCAATCTGCCTTCCATGTAGTCGAAATCTATCTTGACTTCTTTTATTTTTTCTTCATCCTTTTTCTCCTCTGCTGCAACATCATCTTTTTTCTTTTCTGTTTTTGCCTTAGCAGTTGACTTCGAATCATCAGCAGGTTCTTCTTCTTTTTTCTCTTCTGTGATCGCTACTGTATCATTTTTTGCAGAAAGCGGACTGGCCACATCTTTTCTCAAAGTAATGGCTGCCAGATTCGTTGCATTCGGGTATGACCATGAATTGTCGAAATCACTATAGACCGGATTGAATGATCTGTTGGTGGTGATGTAGAGATATTTGCCTTCAGGATCGAAGGTCGGATTGTGATCGGAATAGAATCCGCTCGTCACCTGCTTCTTTGTTTTGGTGGATGTATCATAAATCCAGACAGCCCCATTCCGGTTATCCATTGCTTTCTCATAGGCCAGCCATTTACCATCTGAAGACCAACTGGGTGTCCATCCACGCAATCCGCCTTCATAGAGAAAAGGATCCTGATCGATCTTCTCCAGTTTCTTTGTGGTCATGTCATACATATGGAAAGTCATCGTCTGATCAACAAAGACAATTTTCTTGCTGTCAGGTGACCACCAGATATTATACCTGAACCCCGGGCCCATCGTCGTCAACTTTGTTTCAGTTGAACCCTGCGTCAGATCCCGTATCATTAATTCATATTCACCGGAGCGATCACTCCAGTAGGCAATGTGTTTTCCATCAGGTGACCATTCAGGAGATCTCTCTGCAACACCCGATGAGCGGGTAAGATTTTGAATATAACCTTCCTCTGCGGGCAGCGAAAAAATCTCACCTCTCGCTTCGATGATCGCACGCTGGCCATCCGGTGAGATCCCCATACTGCTCACATAAGAAGAGACACTTTCCTTTCGCGGCTTCACGGTGATCAGGTCTGTGATGACATTGATCCTGACAACCCTGGACTTGTGTGTATTCAGATCCATGAGGTACATGTCACCGTTAGCTTCGTATACAATTTCCTTTGGACCGATCGAAGGAAAGTGAATATCAAAGTCTGCGTAGTGAGTGATCTGTTCGTTGGTTTTTGTCTTGAGATGATAGACCCAGATGTTGTCGCGTTGTTCAGTGCCGCGATCGGACATATAATAGATCTTGTCCTGGTGCCACATGGGTAACTCTACTCCTGCATTTGTATTGGAAATATTTTCAGAAGCAAGTGTTTCCAGGTTGAAGAGCCAAAGATTACCATTCATACCACCGCGATATCGTTTCCATGTATCACCGATGACTGCGCGTTCGTTAAATGCAATTTGCTTTCCATCCGGAGATAAGGTTCCGAATTCACCGTAGGCCAGGGGTAATTTTTCTGAAAGACCTCCGTTAGCATCTACTTTATAGAATTGAGAAAAACGTTGCTTTCCACTTTCACGCGATGAAGTGTACAATAGTTTGTCACCAGAAGGATACCATTCATTGATCCGGTCAGGCATGCCATGATAAGTGATGCGATTCGGAATGCCACCTAATGATGGGATGACATAGATATCCATATTGCCATCATAGTTGGCTGAATAGGCAATCTTAGAGCCATCCGGAGAAAACCGGGCAAAACCTTCGGCACCTGAAGGTGATGTGAGTTTTGAAGCTGTACCTCCTTCCTTATCGACGATCCAAATATCTCCGCCATACACGAACACGATTTGTGTAGCTGAAACATCCGGAGTTCTGAACAATCGGGCACTGACCTGGGTATTGCCCATCGTGAAGCAGGAAAGAGTAATGAAAATGGAAAACAAAATACTTTTCATAGCATCTAAAATTTAGTCTGACAATATATAATATCCTAAAAGTGAAGCTCTGGAATTAAGACAAAACATGCCTTGGCCGGCGCTTACCGTTATTTTTCATAGATAATCCGGAATAAAGGAGCTCTTAATTGGGAAGAATTCAAAGGCTGTCCTGTGTGTTCTTCCAACGTTTCAGCGAAGGGATTCGCTTGACAAAGAGATTGGCAATCAATCGGGGATAACCAAGGCTTTTCAGTTTTTCCTTGACAAAAGCCATCATCTTTTGTGCCGTGTCGATCTCAGGATTACTGAATTGGCCACCGGAGTAGCATTTACTGCAATACATGGTGCTTTTGGAGCCATCCGCATTCGTGCCACCACCTTCCGGATCGCGTCGGAAGGGCATCCCACAGCTCTGGCAATTTTTATAGGTAGTTGAGGTTTCCATTTTATCTAAATTAAGAGATGAAAGATAAATCACTTTATAGCTTTGGCGATGCAATTCATTGATCTAAGTCATACTGTTTTTGACGGTCTTATCACCTATAAAGGGCTGCCGGCTCCTGTCATTTGCGATTATCTGTCGAGAGTGGAATCAAAAGGGCGATATGAAGAAGGCACATCGTTCCAGATAGGCCGTATTGATATGGTAGCGAATACCGGCACTTACCTTGATTGTCCATTTCATCGCTATGAAGAAGGTAGAGACCTGGCCGATATACATCTGCATGAAATTGCAAATCTTCCTGCTATTACGATTGATGCATTTGGTAAAATTCAAATCGGTCCTGAATTTTTCATGAATAAGAATATTGCAGGTCGTGCAATCCTTGTTCATACAGGTTGGTCACAATTCTGGAATACTGAATCTTACTTTGAAGGTCATCCTTTCGTCACAGAAGAAGCTGCTATATTTCTTCGTGATCAAAAAGCTGCATTAGTAGGAATTGACAGTCATAATATCGATGACACCACTGGAAACAGACGGCCTGTCCATTCAATTCTTTTGGGAGCAGATATTCTGATCGTCGAGCACATGACAAATCTTGCAGCATTACCTTCCGATGGGTTTTTATTTTCTGCTGTTCCACCAAAGATCACCGGGATGGGGTCGTGGCCGGTGAGGGCGTTTGCTACAGTTGGTCACTTCGACTAACGGTTGGTCACTTCGACTAACGCTCAGTGACCAACAGATTCTCAAATAGACAAGGTCACTTCGACTAACGCTCAGTGACCAACAGATTCTCAAATAGACAAGGTCACTTCGACTAACGCTCAGTGACCAACAGCTTTTCAAGTAGAGTTC
>JANMVA010000691.1:0-4302 GCA_031392195.1 Saprospiraceae bacterium
GTATATACTTTTTGTTGATCATCTTCCCATGACCAAGATGTCAGGAAATAATTCAGGTCTGCAATCTTGTATGGCTCTCCGTTTATGTCAGCCAGTGTATCCGCAGGATTAAAATTAATTGTGTCCCAGCGTTGTGATAAAGTCATGGTGATGACAGGATAAGTACAGCATTCATTGCATGCACGATCAGCATCAAAATCGAAATTCGTTGCTGCGAGTTCGAGACAACCTTCTTCGCGCGTGAGACAACCTGAGGTGAAGAAAGAGCAAACGATAAGGGCCAGGACAAACGTGGCAAAAACCTCAGGTCTGCAATTGTTTTTTATAATCCGATACAAGTCGTTGAATTATTTTTTTTACCTGGTGTGAAAACTCTTTATTAAGCATCCAGTGATAGTACTGCTGATCATTATATAACACTTCAGCTGCCGGCCGCCCCATGTATTTTCCAAAATTGAAAATAACTGTACCGTTTTGATCATATTTCAATCGTTGTGTGGCATCCAATACTGAATGGTCATTGGTGAACTCATATAACGAGCTCACATCATTTTTAATTGGCGCTGGGATCACTTCGCCTTCGTCCGGAATGTAATCCGCTTCACGATACATGTTGAGCTGTCCATCCAGCACTTCTATCGTAGCACGTACATCTTCCATCGCATCGTGTGCATTCTGGATATTCTTTTGACAATAGAACTGATAGGCCGCAGCAAGGGTACGCGGTTCCATCTTGTAAAAAATACGCTGTACATCAATAGCCCTGCGGCTGTCGATATCAAAATCAATTCCTGCCCGTGAAAATTCTTCCATCAGGACAGGGATATCAAAACGGTTAGAATTATATCCTGCAAGGTCTGCATCACCGATGAAATCAAATATCTCTTTCGCAACCAACAGGAATGCCGGTTTATTTGCTACATCCTGTGGTGTAATACCATGTACAGCCATGGCTTCTTCAGAAATGGGTATGCCGGGGTTTATCAGGTATGTTTTTTCAGCAGGTGGTGAATTGTCCTTATGATAACGAATCATCGCCAGCTGAATGATCCTGTCACGGATGACATTGAGACCTGTGGACTCGATATCAAAAAAAACAATGTTGCGATCCAGTTTTAGATTCACTCGGGGGTTTATTTAGTTTTATTAAAAATACCTTCTGCCTCTGCTTGCTCACTCACGCCATGCAACTGCACCGGTTCCGGTTTCTTTCGAAGTTTCATATTGAGGAATTCGACCAACAATGAGAATGCTATCGCAAAGTAGAGATATCCTTTTGGGACAACACCCACTTCAGATCCTGCAATCGATACATGGCCAAGGTGTGCACCTTCTGCGATCAGCATAAATCCGATCAATAGAAGAAAGGCTAAACCCAGCATCTGGATCGTCGGATGATCGTTGACAAATTTTCCAACGGGTCCGGCAAAAAGCATCATGATCAGGACCGATACCACGACCGCGATTATCATAATGACGACACTATCTGTCAGGCCCACTGCAGTCAGAATGGAATCAAATGAAAACACGATGTTGATCAGGGAGATCTGGATGATCACTTGTGTGAGTGTACTGTGTTTTGCTGCTTCCTTTTGTTCTTCTGCCACTCCATGTCCTTCCAGCTTATGATGTATTTCAGAAACGCTTTTATACAACAGGAAGATACCTCCCAGGATCAGAATGATCGATTGTCCGCTCAGTGCCAGTGAGAAAAATTCCCCATGTGTTTCAATAACAGGTTTTGACATGGCGATCAGATAAGTGATCCCAAATAGCAGGATGATCCTGAAGATCATAGCCAGTATTAAACCAATATTCCTCGCTTTTGCTTTTTGGTTTTCCGGGAGCCGGTTAGAGGAGATCGTGATGAAAATGATATTGTCTACTCCAAGCACAATCTCCAGAAAAGTAAGTGTCAACAGACTAATCCACACCTGGGGTGAGGTGAAATCGGGCATATCCAGGAGAAAGAACAGATCCATTTGTGATTTTTTATGGTGTGGGGGCTAAGATCGGAATTTTCAGCACTTCCGGTGGTCTCCTGCCCTTTTCAGGCTTTGTATCTTCGCCAGCATGCCATGTGCCACCATCTTCCCTTCTTTGCATATTTTCTTCTTGCGATCGGTTCTCCTGCTTTGCGCGATAACCGTTTTTGAAGGTTGTAAAGAGAAAACAACTTTCAGGTCTAATACAGCGGAGGCTCCGGAAGTAAAAGCGAAATTCACCCTCCTCGGTTCTGAAGCAACAGGTGTGACTTTTTCCAATTTTTCAGATGAATTCAAAGAGGATTACACCTACAACATTTTCAAGTACGAATACCTGTACAATGGTGGGGGTGTAGCAGCCGGTGATGTGAATGGAGATAGCCTTCCTGATTTATATTTCACCGCCACCTTCGCACCCAATAAGCTCTACATCAATCTGGGAAATTTTAAGTTCCTGGATGTCACTGACAAATCAGGTGTTGCCGCACCTGCAGGATTCAAAACGGGAACAACCATGGCTGACATTAATGGTGATGGCAGACTGGATATCTATAGCTGCAGAACAGGCCAGTCAGATGATGGATTAAAATCGGATCATGTTTTTATCAATATGGGAAATGAGTTGGTTGACGGAATCAAGATTCCAATCTTCCGGGATCAGAGTTCGCAATTAGGATTATCTGATAACAGTAACACAAATCACGCATGCTTTTTCGATTACGATCGTGATGGCGACCTGGACTTGTTTCAATTGAATCATCGCGTTGACTTTACTGAATCCACCAATCCAAGGCTGACGCATGGTCCTGATGGAAAGATGCGGAGAATTACATCACCCTCTACTCCTTTTGAATCCAACAGGTTTTATCGTAACGACAATGGAAGGTTTACGGATGTGACTAAAAAAGCAGGACTTGAATCTTCTGCTTTCGGTCTCAGTGTTACGATTGCTGATCTCAATCATGATGGCTGGATGGACCTGTATGTGGCGAATGATTACATAGAGCCAGACCGGGTGCTGATCAATAATCATGATGGCACTTTTACAGACAAGTATTACGACTATCTGAGGCATTCAAGTCTCAATAGTATGGGATCTGATATTGCTGACATCAACAATGACGGACTGGAGGATATCATGGTGCTGGATATGAAGCCGGAAGATCCGATCCGATACAAAACATTGATCCATGGAATGCAATATGATCGCTACAACCTGCTGGTTGAATATGGATATGGCCGGCAGGCAGGAAGGAATATGTTGCAGTTGAATAATGGTAACAACACTTTCAGTGACGTTGGTCAATATGCAGGTATGGCTGCGACGGATTGGAGCTGGGGTTCGATGATCACCGACTTTGATAATGATGGATGGAAAGATGTATTTATTGCTAACGGCTACCGGAGAGATGTAGCTAACCTCGATTATCTAAACTATGTCCGCGACTCGTTGATTCAGACAGGTGGCCTCAATTCGACGCGCTTCCCGGACATCAATGACATCCTTGCATATATTCCGGAAAAGAAAATTGAAAACTATTTACTGATCAATGATCAGGAATTGCATTTTATCAATGGAACGAAAGCGGCGGGAATGGATCAACCTTCCTTTTCCAATGGTTCTGCTTTTGCTGATCTGGATGCTGACGGCGATCTCGAAATCATTGTGAATAATATCGGTGAGCCTGCATTTATCTATCGCAATGATATCAGTGGCCGTCATTGGCTGCAGATCGATTGTGTTTTGGAAAAAGGCAACATCGATGGAATCGGAACGCGGGCTGATTTGTACACAGGGGATGAACATCAAACACAGACATTGATCACGAATAAGGGTTTTTTCTCCAGCAGTGAACCGATTTTGCATTTTGGATTAGGTGATCACGAAAAGATTGATTCCATTATTCTGCAGTGGCCCGATGGCACGGTGGAAATTAAACGCGACATAGCTGTTGACAACAGGATGGTATGGAAGCGAGGATCAGGGACTTCGTATCATCAACAACCTGTGGCCGAAAAGCAGAAACTTTTTACTCCCACATCAACTCTTCCGGGATGGATACATGAAGAAGATATATTCGTTGATTTCAAGAGGGAAAAACTGATGCCTTACATGATATCAAGGGAAGGTCCCTGCATTACTGTTGGGGATGTCAATGGCGATAAGCTTGATGATATTTATGCTGGCAATGGGAGTGGATTCCCTTCGGCATTCTTTATTCAGCAGCAGGATAACAGCTTTAAGAAGCAATCCGGTACTTCGCTGGAAAATGATGCACTGTATGAAGACTGCGGTGCAGTCATCGAAGATCTGGAC
>JANMVA010000063.1:0-3070 GCA_031392195.1 Saprospiraceae bacterium
CTGACCGGGTGATGGTGACTTCATCAGGGCCCGGACAGATTTGGGATTTCAGGACCTTGCGTGCACCATTTGCTCTTGGCCGCCGCATTGTTGTCATCGGCGAACGTGAAGGAAACACGTATGCACATCTCACGAATGGAAAAGAATCCGAAGCTATTCTTCAATTGAAAGGAAAGAACAGTGAGATCATCCAGGAGATGGAAAACAATCCGCTTTGTCCTGGCAGGCGACTGAGTTTTATTTTGACACCGGCTAAAAAACCTTTCTTCCATAATATTCTTGGCGGGAGTTATTCTTATAACGGCATGATGCAGTCAACCTTTGCATGGCCAAGAGATGTAGCGTGTCATTTTAAACCGACTGAACTTCCGGATTCATGCCGGATCACGTATTCGATGGTGGAGGAAATTGTAGTGGATGCGGAGGGTACATTGTTTTTGCCTACGGAAGTCAACAGTGTATATCGTCATCATGTCACCGAAAAGAAAACGGTGAAAGTTGAAACATGGAAAGGGAACAGGTGGAGAGATGTTACGGCGAGTATACCCGGCTTGCAATTGATCACATACAGAGAGATGCAACGGTTCGTGCTGAGTACTACAGGCCTTCCATTAGTGGAACTGGAATTGAAAGAAGATATGAGGCCGACGCGGATTGAGTTCAAGACACATCCACTGGTGACGCGTGTTTTTACAGAGCAACCTACCAAGCCGGATATTTTCGCATATCCAAATCCGAGCTTTGATATAGTGCGGTTTCAGACATCTGACCTGCCCTATGGTCGATATAAGCTGAGCATATTCAATATCCTGGGTGTGCCGATACGCGACTTTGAATTTGAAGTTGATGATCCGCATGAAACCATTTCCATGGATCTCGGTGACCTGCAACGGGGCACCTATCTGTTCAGGTTGCAGGATAGTTTTGGTCGCACGATCAAGACGAAGAGGGTAGTGCTCATCCAGCCTTAATTTGTTTCATTCGTGCAAGCTGATCACTTAAAGCAACTGAATAACTTCTCACCGGGGCCTGTTCAGAAAATAAATATTGATTGGGGACGGGATCAATTGTTCATCAAGCGACTTGATCTCATCCAGTCGTGGGCTTCCGGAAATAAGTATTACAAACTCAAGCATCATCTGGCTGATTGTGTGAAGAATGATGTGAAATGCATCGTAAGTAAAGGAGGGATGTTTAGTAATCATCTGCATGCATTAGCTACGGCTTGTGCTGAATTTGGAATTGATTGTGTTTGTTTGATCAGGAGTTATGGAGATGATGCATCCAATCCGAGTCTTCAGTTTCTACATGAGAAGAATTGCAAATTGATATTTCTGGATCCTGCAGTCTACAAGCAGTATGATGAGCAGTCATCTGCTAAAGATTTTCCGGGTAGTTTATTTATTCCTGAGGGAGGAGCTGATGAGTATGGTATCAGAGGTGCGCAGGAGATCATGATGGAATGTCTTGAAGAAAAACCTGATTATGTTATTGTGGCTGGTGGAACTATGAGTACAGCTTTGGGAATGTTATCGTCTGCTCCGGAAGGTGTAAAAGTGATCGCGGTGCCGGCGTGGAAAGGGTGTACTGAAGAGTATATAGACAGACTGAAGCGGTCACGACAGATTTCGTCAACATCTGACAAGGAGCCGCGACAGATTTCGTCAACATCTGACCCGAACAGGCGACAGATTTCGTCAATATCTGACATGGAAGTTTGGGCGGACTATCATTTTGGTGGTTTTGGGAAGTACAACCAGGAGTTGGCTGACTTTATGTATGGATTTACAGAGTCGACAGGTATCCCACTGGATCCGGTGTATACGGGTAAGTTGATGTTTGCGATAAAGAATAAGATGGAGTCAGGTTTTATTAAGCCAGGGGAGAAAGTATTGGTTTTGCATACGGGGGGATTGCAGGGGATAGCGGGGTATGTTTATCGGGATGCGGATGTGTGGGGGAAGTATGGTCGTTGTTTGGAATACTAATCATCATTTTACTAATTACCTTAAACTTTATTTACTAAAATTTCTATCATGGGCAATTCAAATATCCTTAAATCAGAGGACGAACAACTGATCAAGCTTCACCATATAGTTGACCAGGCCATTGCAGAAGAAAAACTCATTGTTGAAAATCTTTTGCATCAACCAAAAGAAATTTTGAGCAGTGGACAAAGCATTTCTGACAAGGTTGCAAGTTTCGGGGGTAGTTGGAAATTTATCATTTCCTTTTCAGTTATTCTTTTTGCCTGGATTGTATTTAACACCCTTTCTCCGGGTAGCATTAAGTTTGACCCTTACCCTTTTATCCTGATGAATTTAGTCTTATCTGCCATCGCAGCATTACAGGCACCTATCATCATGATGAGCCAAAACAGGAAGGAAGAAAAAGACAGGAAAAGAAATGAAAATGATTACCTGATCAATCTCAAAGCTGAATTGGCGGTAAGAAGTTTGCATCAGAAAATTGATTTGCTATTAGAAGAACAAATAAAGGTGTTGTTTGAAAGCCAGGCACAGCAATTAGCGATTTTAAAATCTATTAAAGAATCTTTAAAGTCAAAATTATAAAGAAGGTTCTTTTGCAAAAGAAGTCTTAGGTAATGCTGTAAGGTCTTTCTTACAAATTTGGTTTTAGTACCGTATTTTCCCCGGATTGGGTCAACCAAATCCATATTTCGGACAAAAAAGACCCTCTTTGGGACATTTACAGGGTTTCCCAAATTAAACTATCCCATCTTGCATCCCGGATTACCTGATCAATGAGAAGGGTAACGGGAAAGCCGAAAACCGATTAGAGTAGGCATCAATTAATAATCAAAGACCAAATGAAAAACTTACTTTTTGCATTAATTGCATTGGCATGCATATCCATGTTGCCAACTACAACATTTGCCCAGGCTAATGCCAACCAACAAGTGGCGGATGAAATTATGAACCTGGTAAAGGCACAATGGGCTGCCGATATGTCGGATCCCGGAAATGTCTCTGAACAGTTAAAGGACATTGCGGACGACTACACTGAATTTAATGGTGATTATGCTACACGCCTAGATGGAAAAGCACTT
>JANMVA010000188.1:0-3253 GCA_031392195.1 Saprospiraceae bacterium
GTATACCCTTGAAAGTTTGTGTGAAGCGGATCGGCTCGATGCCAATCATCCCGCAACACATACGATTTGGGCATTGTACCATTTGTTCTTCACCTGGGATTTGAAAGCAGTCAGTGAGCACCTGGAGCTTGCCAGTAAAAACCGCGAGCAAGAGAATTTTATTCTCAACAATGCAGTCCTGCATACATCAGGTATCTATCATGTCGTCACGAATCAAATTGATCAGGCTCTTCATTTTTTGCGAAAAGCTTTTAAACTGGATCCACTCAATTTGTCGATCCAGATGGAATTGTCACGTTCTTACCTCTACTGCAGGGATTACAGGAAAGCATTGGATACGGTCAATAACATCATTCATGCCAGGCCTGATTTTATTCCGGCCTATGAGATGAAAGGCTGGATCTTATTCAGCATGGGTCAGCAACGAGAGGGCATGGAGTCGTTTGAATATTACAAAGCCAATTCAGCTTTGCCAGCGGCAGGCCTTGCTGCACTGTCGTATGCATGCGCCCGCACATTACGCGCCTGTGATGCAGCTAAATTCAAAGACCTGCTGATCGCTGTTGCCCAGGATACACCGGAGCATCTGGTTCATTATGATCTCGCGATCACTCATCTCGGTGCACAGGAATATTCATCCATGTTTGAACAACTCCATCTTGCTGTCAAAGAAGGAATGCCATCAGTCATTTATCTCGAAACCGATCCCATCTGGGATGAAATCCGACGGTTTAATGAGTATCGGGAGTTGAAGAAAATGATTTACAAAGAATAAAGAAAGAATCCTCTTGAAGGTTTTTTATAAGGCGGGGGCAAGCCCCGCGCAATACACATTTATTCCAGGAAAATAAGCCACTAATTGCGCGAATTTAAAATTGCTTATTGTCTATTGTCTATTGCCTGTTGCAAGCTTATAGTCCGCACACACCAAAGTATCGCCGCTGATTTCGCTGATCTTCGCTGATTAAATTTCTCCATGCCCTCTGCTTCTTCAGCCCCTAAATCCCCTAAAGGAGACTTAATTATTATTAGTGCCACAGTGTATTTATTCTTTTTAAAGTCCTCTTTAGGGGTTTTAGGGGCTGCATGACCCCATGCTCTACGGTTACTTAGCTCTGTAGCACGTGTTTGAGTGCAAGCAGGTCGAAGTTTCAACGCTAATTAAATTATTTATTTCCCCTATGCCCTCTGCACTATGCCCTATGCCTAGAGTCCTCCCGCATACTCGCACACAATCCCAAACTCTAAGTCCCGGGGTTTATTTCTTTTCACCAGCAAAAACCAGCTGTCGAAATATTTGCAGATTCTTTTTCTTCGCTCTGCATCGATCGGGTTGATGGAATTATTCACGGCATCGATAATCGTTTGTTCGAAACCATAAAAGGTTTTCAGGATTTCTCCGGCCCGTGGTTTAAAATATTCCCCTTCATAAATACGATCGTAGGGATGTGTCATTGGTTTGGTCAATATTTCGCGACGGTAAGAAGCACCCACGATATTGGAGTAATCAAAATCATAAGGAATGACTACGTACTTTCTCATCTGATGGTCATAAAATAATTTGGCGTTGCGTGAAGAGACAATGCTCCAGTCGCGATTGCCGATCAGAAAGTTATAGGCTACTGCATTGCTGTAAGAAGCAAAATCAACCGAATCTTCCGCGATGTTGTACAGTTTTCTTTCTTCCATATCCAATCGTTTGGATAAAACCTTATCCGGCTCGAGAAGAAAACCTACTGATACGATGCAATCATAATTTTTGTTGACATCGCAATAAGTGACTTTCGTCCATATCGTGCGGTACGAGATCGGGGTCAATGTTTCATAAACCTGGTAGATGAGACGTTCCTCCTCCAGGTTGTTATGTCCTTCGGGTCCGTCTATGCAATGGGTGACCAGTTTCATTTCATCAACACTTGACAGGTTGAGAGCTTTAAGGGCCGATTTTTTGAAATTGAGCATCAACGGAGGCATCGTGCATTTCATCCGGCGGAATTTGCCCCTGAGATTTAAAGTGATCGATGACGCGTCCAATAAAATCCCGGATGCAGTTTCAATACTGATCATGGCCTCGACATCCTCCATTTGAGTTTTGTACAGGGAATCGAAGGGATATGTCAGCGTGATATGGATCTCATCCTGATGATACAGTGTATCAAAAATGGACACGGAATTTGATTTCTGGGCAAAAACCGGGATTGATGAAATCAGGAGAATAATCAGTAGAGAGAAACGCATAACCTGGTATAAACCTGTGTAAGAACGATTAAATTACAACAGGCGGAGTAAAAATATTGTTAACAAATTGATTAGCAAAATTAGATTTGTGGTATGGTAGTGGGTTACTTCATTAGTTGTTGGCTATTTCTTTGTTTACATCCTGTTCATTCGGCACCACAACCGAAACCTACAAATATTATTCTGGTGATCGGTGATGGAATGGGTTTGGCCCATATAGCTATTGCAGAATACCTGCACAAACCACCCTCACCTTTACAACGAATGGATGTCATCGGGCTCCAGAAGACGCACTCGAGTAGTCATCTGGAAACAGATAGCGGCGCATCCGGAACAGCCATCAGCTGTGGAGTCAAAACATTTAATGCAGCCATTGGTGTGGATAAAGACAGCATCCCTGTGAAAACAATCATGGAAATGGCCAGGGATGCAGGATTAAAGACAGGTTTCGTCGTTACTTCTTCAGTGACACACGCCACACCTGCTGCTTTTTATGCCCATGTAGGGTCACGTGGATCGTATGAAGACATTGCAAAGCAACTCTCCTATTCTGAGATTGATGTGTTTGTAGGTGGAGGCCAGAAGTATTTTACGGACCGGTATTCCGATAGTAAAAACCTGCTTAAATCGCTCGAACAATCGAATTATGAAGTGATCAGGTTCGGGGATGCACCGTCAAAGTTCAAATTGAATAAGATTGATAAAGAAAAAAAGATAGCCTGCTTTACGGCCTACGAAGATCCCAGAAGGGCTACAGAAGGAAGGAATTATCTGCCATCCATGGTCAGCGAAACAATTGATGCTTTGCAAAAAAGATCAGAGAAAGGATTTTTTCTG
Organism: Saprospiraceae bacterium; assembly: GCA_031392195.1. GTDB lineage: Bacteria > Bacteroidota > Bacteroidia > Chitinophagales > Saprospiraceae > Opimibacter. The sequence goes on from JANMVA010000188.1 coordinate 3,076, forward strand.
ATGGTGGAAGGTTCGCAGGTGGATTGGGCGGCACATGCCAATGACCAGGAATGGCTTGCATTGGAAATGCAGGATACATACGACATGCTGGAGGTGATCCTGGATAAAGTTGATTCGACCTCCAATACATTGATCATCGTCACAGCCGATCATGAATGTGGATATATCAGCATCCAGG
>JANMVA010000438.1:0-3019 GCA_031392195.1 Saprospiraceae bacterium
GGAAACTGGTCGAGCAACGCAAATTAAAAGGTAGACCAAAAGTTGATCCCGACCAACCTGCCATCTTCGATATTAGCAGTATGGCCTGGTTTTCTGGCGACAATTTTTCCCTTGATGGGTTTCCCTAACAGGGCAAGATCACCTATGATGTCTAATAGCTTATGCCGGGCAGGTTCGTTTTCAAACTTGAGGGAAGTTGTATTGAGGATCCCTGTTTTTTCAACTTTAATGCTTTGTTTGCCAAGCTTCTTTGCCAGACGGTCCAGTTCCGACTGATCCATCATCTTGTCAGCAATCACTACTGCGTTGTCCAGATCACCGCCTTTGATCAGGTTCTCATCAAACAATTGTTCGAGCTCCCTGATAAAAACAAATGTCCGGCACGGGGCAATCTGTGTCCGATAGTCTTCCATATTGTGAAGACTTGCATATTGATGTCCCAGGATCTGTGAGTTGAAATCAATCATGGCGGTGATCTCAAACTTATCACCTGGCAATGCAAGTAATTCCGTTCCAGTCAATTCATCCTTATATGAAATCGGCTCTTCAATTTCGAAATACTCACGATCAGAATCCTGCTCTACAATGCCGGCAGCTACAATTCCTTCTACAAATGCATAGGCGCTACCATCCATAATCGGAAGTTCCGGCCCATCCACTTTCACCAACACATTGTCGATACCCATTCCTGTCAAAGCAGATAACACATGTTCAACTGTACTGATCTGTGCATCGCCGTTTCGAATGGAAGTCCCCCTGTTAGTAGATACAACTTGTGTGACATCGGCAGTGAGGATGGGTTGGTCTTTCATATCCACCCGCATGAATCGAATTCCATGATTAACTTCTGCAGGCTCGAATTCGACTATGACAGCCTTACCCGTATGAAGTCCAACACCTTCCTGCTTAAACGAGGTTGCAATTGTCCGCTGTTTCATTGACGTTCTTTTTTAGCTGCTGCCAACTGTTTTTCTAGTTCTTCTATTCGTTTGACCAAGGCTGGAAGTTGTTTAAATATGACATAAGACTTTAGATAGTCTGTATAATTAAATGCAGGATAACCAAACAGCTTTGAGCCTTCCGGGTGATTGCCAGTATGCACTCCGCTTTGACCCTGGATCTGGATGCGATCAGCAATATGAATGTGTCCGCCAATACCTGATTGGCCTCCTATCTGAACATAATTTCCGATGCTGGTACTTCCTGCAATCCCTGCCTGAGCAGCAATTGCTGTATGCTCTCCGATATCTACATTATGTGCTATCTGAACCAGGTTGTCAATTTTCGTACCCTTACCAATCCTGGTTATAAAAAGTGTTCCACGATCAATCACTGAGTTAGCACCTACTTCAACATCTTCCTCCATCACAACACGGCCAACATGTTTTATTTTTTGATAATGGCCCTCTTCATTTGGCCTGTAGCCAAACCCATCGCATCCGATCACAGCATTAGCATGAATAATACAACGGTCTCCAATCTGAGTATTCGGATAAATTTTTACACCCGGAAATATGACCACATCCTCACCTATACTGCAATCATGTCCGATAAAAACATGCGCATAAATAATAGATCTAGAGCCGATGGTAGAATCAGATTCGATCACCGTATAGGAACCCACCGATACCTCGCTTGCCAATATTGCCGAAGAATGGATTAAAGCAGAATCAGCTATACCTGCTTTGGGACTACCATTCTTACTGAATCTCTCAACGAGATGCATCATGGCGCCGTATACATCCCGCACTTTGATAAGGGTTGCTTTTAAAGGCTCTTTTGGAACAAAATCGCTAGAAACGACTACAACACTAGCCTTCGTGGTATAAGCATGTTCTTCATACTTGGGATTTGCCAGAAAAGTGACTGTACCTGGTCTGCCTTTGTCGATCTGTGAAGGCCCATGTATTTTCTGTTCGCCATCACCTACAAGTTCACCTTCCAGAAGTTCACACAGCTGTGCTGCATTCAATATCATGGCGCAAAATTAACAATCACAGGCCATCTAGACTAGATAAAGGAAGGTTTTCTCTCCTAATTTATGAAATTAGAATGCTCTATATATAGGTCTAAAAGTGATATATCGAGTTCTATGCATAATTTTAGGCCATGACAAAGAGCAAAAAAACGGTTAAAAAACTGAATAAGGCTAAGTCTCCAAAGAAGGGAACTGGATATCAACGCCTTGAAGGTCAGGACTGGAAATATATCGCAATTTGTCTTGGATTGACCTTTCTCGCCTTTATCTCTGTCTTTGGCTTTGAGTTTGTCAATTGGGACGATGATTTCAACCTGGCCAACAACAAAAACACCGCCCTGCTCAATTGGGACAATATTGTTAACATTTTTTCTGACCCTGTCATTGGGAACTACAATCCATTACCGATCCTCACATTTGCCATAGAGAGATCGATTGTAGGGTTGGACCCCATGCTGTATCACATCAATAATCTTCTTCTTCACCTGGTGTGTGTTTTTTTTGTCTACCGGATATTTCGCGCTCTCAATCTTAATTCTCTGGCAGCAGGCGTTGGAGCATTACTATTTGGGATACATCCTATGAGAGTTGAATCTGTAGCATGGGTGACAGAACGAAAAGACGTGCTCTTTGGAGCCTTTTTTCTCAGTGCACTCTGGTTATACATAATGTATGTCCGCACGGGATATGCAAAAAAATATTTCTATGCAGCCCTGGGACTTTTCGTCTTTGCCTTATTTTCTAAAATTCAAGCCGTAGCACTTCCTTTGACAATGTTGCTCGTGGATTATTATTTTAAACGTCCATTGAAACTCAATCTCATCCTGGAAAAATGGGCCTTCTTTCTTCTATCATTAGTGATAGGTTTAGTGGGCATTTATTTCCTCAAAGAACAGGGATCAATGGATGATACAACGCAGTATACTCTGGTAGAGCGCCTCATGATAGGTGGGTTCTCACTGGGAGCAGACAAACAATGTGGAAGGGACAGTGTAAGCTCACAAGGGGTGTGTAGAATATGGACACAGAGTGCTTCGTCTG
>JANMVA010000506.1:0-1522 GCA_031392195.1 Saprospiraceae bacterium
GAAAATGCAGTCGTTGAAATTAATGGAACTGACAGTGTCTACATCGATCTCGATATCCTGGAAGTTTTTAATGATTTCAAAGCCAAAGCACATCAAAAAAATATCCGGCTCACCCTGATCCATATTCCGGATGTCGAGACAATTGAATTACATTCATAATAAATCATGTCTTCGCCTTTTCGAATGCCTTCTGCTATTGCACGCTGATGAATACACAAATGAACCTACCGCCTCACCTGAAGGGTCTCACGGATAGTGAGGTATTGACTTTAGTCAAAAAGCACGGTCTCAATAAGCAAACCGGTGTGGCCGGCACGACCTGGTGGAAGATCATCCTCGATTTATTGAAAGAACCCATGCTGGTCCTTCTGATGGCAGTTGCTGTCATTTATTTTATTCTGGGGCAGAATGATGAAGCGTATTTTATGTTGGGAGCTATTTTTCTGGTGACTGGTATTTCTTTCTATCAGGACAATCGCAGCAGGGTGGCAATAGAAGCTCTGCAGGCATTGAATGCGCCTAATAGCCGGGTGATCCGTAATGGGGTCGCTAAGCACATTCCCACCACAGAAATTGTACCCGGAGATCTGATCATTGTCGAGGAAGGGGGATTGATCAATGCGGATGGAAAAGTCGTATACAGCCATGATTTTACAACCAATGAATCATCGCTGACAGGTGAAGCAAACTCCGTTTTCAAATCGGATCAACCGGCGAACAACCAGGTATACAGTGGTACGATGGCATCATCAGGAATGGCCGTCATTCAGGTAGAAAAAACGGGCAATCTCACCAAACTCGGACAGCTTGGCACATCACTTACCGCCATAAGTGACGATATATCTCCGCTTCAATTGCAGATCCAATCATTCGTCCGCAAGATGTCTATTGCCGGTGTTGCTGTATTTCTTCTCATTTGGCTTGTCAGTTTTTTAAAAACTAACAATTGGCTCGATGCGCTGCTGAAGGGGCTCACGCTGGCCATGTCGGTATTGCCGGAAGAAATTCCTGTTGCCTTCGCCACCTTCATGGCACTTGGGTCCAGAAGATTGATCCGTGATGGCATCCTGGTGAAAAAAACACGAATCGTTGAAACACTCGGTGGTGCTACTGTCATCTGCACGGACAAAACCGGAACCATTACGCAAAACCGGATGAGCCTGCAGGCGATATACTCTTTAATCGATGATCATGTGCATGAAAATAATTTTCCGTTGGCTGTATCTGCATTTGATGTGATCGAAACGGCCATGTGGGCTTCCGAACCATTACCTTTTGATCCGATGGAAAGAACATTGCACGATGCTTATGAACAATCAACACAGCATGACAGACGAACGGAATTTTCCATGATTCATGAATACGGATTGGACGGTGTGCCCCCGATGATGACACATATCTTCGAAAACAAAGAAGGCGAACGAATGATTGCTGCGAAAGGAGCTCCCGAAGCTATCATGCAGGTATGCAAACTGAATATCGAAGAGAAAAATAAAATTAACAGGGTGATCAATCAACTGGC
>JANMVA010000510.1:0-8217 GCA_031392195.1 Saprospiraceae bacterium
CCAGATCGTGAAGCTTTTGATGCCATTTCAGGAAAAGTACACCCCTGTAGTGGCTGATGTGTTGATGGATTTTATCCTGAGCAAATTCTGGCACATCTTTCACGAGCAATCGCTTGAAGATTTTTGCAAAATCAAATACAAGATTGTTGCACAACATCTGCATCTTATTCCCGATAGGCTACATCTCCGCATACTTCGCATGATGGAAAACAGATGGCTTGAATCTTGTGCCTCGCGTGAACGAATGAAAATCACTTTGCAAATGCTCAGCAGGAGAGCTTCTTTTACAAATAAAATTCCGGAAGCGATGACGGCTTATGATTTGCATGAGCCAACTCTCGACAGATTATTTCTAAGTTTTTTCGATGACCTGAGGGGGCATGTTACCCTTCAAAATGGAGGCTGATCGTAAATGTCCGGGATAATACTTTTTCCAAAACAGTCGATTGAGAAAGCTTGCTGTTATAGATCAGGATGTTCCCGATGCCCTGTGAATACTTGATCTCAGGGGAAAAAATAAAGAAGGGAAAGAAAAATTGACAACCCGCGCCGACTTCAACAGAAAAATCATGTGGCGAAATCCGGATGATCCGCTGTGCCTGCTCTTTTTGGATTTGAGCATTGGAAGCGACATCGTATGTATACTTCGTTCCGGCCAATACAAACACACGCATATCATGAAATGGATCTGACTTGAACCGCACCTGGAACGGCACCTGTACAAGCACGCTTTCTATGCTCTTGACTTGTTCTACTTCATCTATTGCATTGACATAGAAGAACTTCCTCCCAACGAATGAAAATCCGGGCAGAAAGCGGAAATCAAAATATTCTCCAAGCTTCATATTGGCCACGATCGATACATTCAATCCCGGCCCGCCAAGTCCTTCTGAAATATTGAAGCTGTCATTGAGAATAAACTTCCTGGAGTGGAGTAGTTGGAAATTGGAATGATTGTAACCAAAGGTTAGCCCGAAATAATATGACTTCGCCTGGAATTCACGGAAGTTGTGATTCCCTTTGCTGAATTGGGCATTGAGACCAAAAGGCAGCAGGCAGATGATAGTGATGATTAACCTTTGTATGCTAAATAGATGGCGCATATTCCTGCTGATAATGATTGATAAACCGGTTTTTCAAATCCCGCTTTGATTAATTCTGCATTGAACCTTTCAAAATCAGGAAAGGCTTGTACGGATTCATATAAATACTTGTAGGCTCTTCTGTCACCGGAGGTCCAAGACCCTATTAACGGTAGGACGTGCCTGAAGTATATGTCAAACATCTGCCGGAATGGAAATATCCGGGGCTTGGTAAACTCTAATACCATTAGTGGTGCTCCGGGTTTTAGGACCCTGTTGAGCTCTTTCAGCCCGGATTGGAGATCTGCAAAGTTCCTCACACCAAATGCAACAGTTGCAGCATCAAAGGTGTTGGCGTCAAACAGGATCTTTTCTGCATCTCCTTTAAGGAATTCAATGGAAGCATTTAGCTGATCTGCAATGTTTTCAAGCCTTTTGTGGGCAATACTGAGCATACCGGCGGAGAGATCGACTCCTTTAATAACTTCAGGCTTCAGGATTTTATCAGCCATAAAAACCATGTCTCCGGTTCCGGTGGCCATATCAAGGATAACTTTCGGATGATGGGGGATAAGGCTTTCAAGGGCCTTTTTACGCCAGTTCCTGTCAATACCCATGGACAACAGGCGATTGAGGAAATCGTATTTGCCTGAAATCTTGTCAAACATGACTTCAACTTCAGCTTTTTTATCCCAATGCGCTGTTTTATATGGCTTTATCTCTGACAAGACTGCAAAAATAGCCAATCGCTATCCTATCGGATGGATGATTATGAGAAATTTCCATTTAAGGACCAAATATAAATATGTAATGCTCTGATTTAGAAGGAGTAGATTATTATAAAAAAATAAATTTGTAGCTATTTCGGACGCTATTATTATTTCAATTTTTACTGAAAAGAATAGGGAAAAACCCTTCGGTAAACGCCCCTTTTTCGCTACCTTCGCGGCGTTCAATTTGATTTCATTTTACAACTATATATGTCTGATAATCTTAGAGTTATACCGATAAACATCGAAGACGAATTAAAGACGGCCTATATCGACTATTCGATGTCTGTCATCATATCAAGAGCACTCCCGGATGTAAGGGATGGATTGAAGCCTGTACACAGACGTGTACTGTACGGAATGCATGAATTAGGGCTTGGGTGGAACAAGACTTTTAAAAAGTCAGCCAGAATTGTGGGTGAAGTATTAGGTAAGTATCACCCGCATGGGGATACGGCTGTCTATGATTCGATGGTGCGGATGGCCCAGGACTGGTCGCTGAGATATCCTCTGGTCAATCCTCAGGGCAATTTTGGAAGCATGGATGGTGATAGTCCGGCTGCTATGCGATATACGGAAGCAAAGCTCCAGCGCATTGCAGATGAGATGCTCGATGATATTGAGAAAAACACCGTTGATTTCAGGCTCAATTTTGATGATTCACTGGAAGAGCCGTCGGTTCTGCCTTCTAAAATCCCTAACCTGCTTATCAATGGTTCCAGTGGTATTGCAGTCGGGATGGCTACCAATATGCTACCGCACAACCTTACAGAAGTAGTAGACGGGATCGCGGCAGTGATCGATAACCCTGAAATCACGCTAACCGAACTCATGCAGTATATCAAGGCACCGGACTTCCCTACAGGAGGCATTATCTATGGTGTCGATGGGATCAAAGAAGCTTATGAAACCGGAAGGGGAAAGGTAATCCTGAGAGGGGTGGCTGAAATCCAGGAAGGCAGTCATGGAAATGATGTGATCATCATCAAAGAAATCCCTTACCAGGTCAATAAAGCTAACCTGGTCAAAGCAATTGATGAATTACGCACTGAAGAAAAAGTAAAAGGCATCTCACACGTCCAGGATGAATCCAGCAGGGAAGGCATACGTATCGTGATCGAACTGAAGAGAGATGCAATCTCTAATGTGGTGCTGAGCCAACTTTACAAATTCACGCCATTACAGACATCATACGGGATCAATAATATTGCTCTCGTACATGGTCGTCCACGTACACTTAACCTCAGGCAACTGATAGATGAGTTTGTCACATTCAGACTTGAAGTTATTGTCAGACGTACCAAGTTTGAATTACAAAAAGCAGAGGACAGAGCGCACATCCTCGAAGGATTACTCATCGCGCTTGATAACCTGGATGAAGTCATTCGCCTGATCCGTGAATCGGCATCAGTTGATGAGGCACATGCCGGTTTGGTTTCTGCATTTGGACTGACAGATGTTCAGGCAAAAGCTATCCTGGAGATGCGTCTGCAAAGGCTTGTGGGTCTTGAAAGACTGAAGATCAAGGAAGAATACGATGCATTGCTCAAAACCATCGAAGATCTGAAAGATATCCTGGCCCGAGAGGAGAGACGCCGCGAGATCGTCAAAACTGAATTGCAGGATATCAAAGAAAAATACGGTGATGCCCGGCGTACAGAAATAACATACGCTGATGGCGAGATCAGCATTGAGGATATGATCCCCGATGAAGAAATGGTCGTCACGATTTCACATCTCGGATATATCAAGCGAACAAATATTTCTGAATACAGGATTCAAGGCAGAGGTGGTAAAGGATCACAGGGAAGCAAGACGAGAGACGAAGATTTTATTGAGCACATGTTTATTGCGAGTGCACATAATCATCTCTTTCTGCTCAGTGAACAAGGTATCTTTTACAAAATCAGGGTCTATGAAATCCCGGAGGCTTCAAAAACATCACAAGGCCGTGTCATCCATAATCTGATCGAATTACCGAAAGAAGACAAGATCAGATCGTATATCATCATCAAGGATATCGAGGACAAGCAATTTATCAACAGCCATTATATCCTTTTTTGCACGAAGAAAGGAACTGTCAAAAAGACCCTAGTCGAGGACTATGCCAAATCGAAAATCAGCAAGATCAGAGCGATCCTCATCAATGAAGGTGATACCCTGATCGATGCCCGTCTGACAGATGGTAACAGCGAAGTGATTATTGCTAACCGAAGAGGATACGCTGTGCGATTCCACGAAAGCGGTGTGAGAGAAATGGGAAGAGCTGCCGCAGGAGTCAGGGGTATGACCCTGCACAAGGACAATGATGAAGTCGTTGGCATGGTGACGATTAATGACAAATCCGATAATCCAACCATCCTGGTTATTTCTCAAAACGGTTATGGAAAACGTTCAGAAGTTGAGGAATACAGAAAAACGAAGAGAGGAGGTAAAGGGGTTGGAACGCTGAAAGTAACAGACAAGACAGGTGAACTGATTGCCATTAAAGCTGTGGAGAATACAGATGAACTGATGATCATCAACCAGTCAGGTGTCACGATTCGCATGCCGATCAAGGATATCAGGGTCATGGGAAGGAAAACTCAGGGTGTAAAGCTGATCAACCTGGAGGAAGACGATGAAATCGCTGATGTGGGTGTGATCAGGAATGAGGAACCATCTGAAGATGTCACCCGGCCGGCCTCTCATGAAGAAGAATAGACCGAAACTTTAGATTTTCCTGAAGAACTGCAGTTTTTTTAGAACTTTATTATCATGATCTTAACATAAGGAAAACGTATTTCAGTGACTTTCCTCGTCGTTAGATTGGTTTATAAAAATTGCAATTGATTCACAACAACAAAAGAAATCATACATGAAAAAATTCTTTCTATTCCTTTTTGCGCTGGTACTGACGGGTAGTATTATAGCCCAGGATCCTGCCAAGGATATCAAGAAAGCAGCCAGGTTATTAGGCACTTATAACCTTGATCCGGGAAACAACCATGATAAGCTGGAGGAAGCGATCATGATCGCCGATGCTGCTATGAATGATGCTGTGACTAAAGCTGATCCGACCGCATGGCAAACATATGGGGAGATATTCATGGCCGCCGTCGACAAAGATGTGATTGCCAATGTGACGAATGCTGAGGCTGCGATTACACATCCTTCTGCACCTGCCAAATCCTTTACCGGATTTAAAATGGCTGCCCAGCTCGCTGACAAATCCTATCAGGTAAAGGATGCCATGAAAGCATTATCAGCAGGCATACAAAACATTTATTATCTCGGTTCTGCTCTCTATCAGAAAGGAAATTTCGCCGCTGCTTATGAGGCCTTTCAGGCTACATACAGCGGATATAATTTACTGAAGAAGAATAATGAGCCTACTACATTCTCTACGGACGAGCATCCGAAATCACTTTACTATAGTGGACTTTGTGCCCAACAAGCAGGTCTGACAACGGAAGCACGCGATGTGTTTAAGCAAATGGTGGATGAAGGCAGCTCCGAACCGGGTGTATATGAAGCTCTCTTTGGAATGTATGTCAAAGACAATCCAGCTGAGGCAGAAAGGATTCTTACTATCGCAAGAGAGAAATTTCCGGATGATACAGGCTTTCTTTATTCAGAGATCAATTATTATCTCGCAAAAGGTGAACTGGTCAGTCTGGTGTCCAAGCTAGAAAAAGCACTTGAGATAGAACCGAACAACGTTTCTGTCTATGTCACACTTGGCCAGATCTACGATAAATTATATCAGGACAATGCACCTACTGACCCTGTAGTATCTGAAGAGCATTTTTTAAAAGCGTTGAACTATTACGAACGCGGTCTTGAAAAAGATGCCAGGAATTTTGATGCAGTCTACAGCATTGGCGCATTATGGTATAATAAGGCTGCTGCTTATTCGACGGAATTAAATAATCTGTCAAGCGACTATACACCCGCCGGCAATAAGAAATATGAAGCCAAGAAGGCGCAGATGGATGATGCTTTTGTGAAAGCACTTCCTTACTTCGTCAAAGCGGAAGAAATTAATGCAAAAGATTACAACACACTTGTAGCACTCAAAGAAATCTATGCCCGCCAGGATAAGCTGGATCTTGTAGATCAGTACAAGATAAAAATCGAAGGGCTTGAGAAACAATAAGTCTTAACTCTAAAGAAATCGCCTCCGCTGGTAACAGTCGGAGGCTTTTTCTTTTAATCAACTTCAGGATAACCTGATATATTTGACCAATCATAAAAATTTCAATATGTCCGAAATGCGATTTCCGGAACCTTCACCGCTCAATGATGTAGCTGAGTTTCACAAAACCTTCAATATGCCTGTATTGGAGAGACCTACAATTCCGGGTGATGACAGATGTGCGCTGCGAATAAATCTGTTGCAGGAAGAGCTGGATGAATTGAAAGAAGCTATCAGCGAAAAAAACATAACCGGCATTGCAGATGCGCTGACCGATATTCAATATGTTCTTTCTGGTGCAATTCTTGAATTTGGTCTGGCTTCAAAGTTTAAAGAACTGTTTGATGAAGTGCAGCGATCCAATATGAGTAAAGTATGTCCTGATTATGGCACTGCAGAGCAAACAATCGAATATTATAAAGCGAAGGACGGAACGATTGGGTATATCAAAGAAAGTGATGCAGGGTTTTTAGTATACAGGGAATCCGATCAAAAAGTACTGAAGTCCATTAAGTATTCACCTGCTGATCTGGAAGGAGTGCTCAATGATCACTTATCATAATGCGCAGAAGAATTTACAGCATTTCGTAAATACCTGCAATGCCCTGACCTCCACCTACACAGGCCGTCACCATTCCATATTTCTGATTTCTTCTTTTCAATTCTCCAAATAGTTGAGTTGAAAGTTTTGCACCAGTGCATCCAAGCGGGTGACCAAGCGCAATGGCACCGCCATTGACATTGACTATCTCCGGATCTAAGCCTGCCTGCCTGATGACAGCCAGCGCCTGTGCTGCAAAGGCCTCGTTCAATTCGATCAGTTGAATATCACTGAGCTTTAGTCCACCTTGTTTCAATGCTTTAGGAATAGCTGCACATGGCCCTATACCCATATACAATGGATCAACACCTGCGACGCTACAGGAAACGAGTCTTGCGATAGGGGAGAGATTCAATTCTTTCACTAAATCCTCATCCATCACTAATACAAATGCTGCACCATCGGAAGTCTGAGACGAATTGCCTGCAGTGACCACCCCTCCCTGTTTAAAAACAGGTTTAAGTTTAGCTAATGCTTCTATTGATGTATCTCTTCTGACACCATCATCTGTCTTCATGACAAAAGAAGAAGAAACTCTTTTTCCATTTTTGAAGTCTACATTCTCAACAGTGACAGGAACGATTTCTTCAGTAAAATATCCATTGTCCTGTGCATATGCTGCACGTGCATGCGACCGGTATGCAAATGCATCTGCATCCTCACGACTAATCCCGTACTTACCTGCAACCGCTTCGGCAGTGACGCCCATGCTGACCAGGTAGTCAGGTGTAGAAGATGCTACTTTATAACTGGGAGCAAACTTGTAACCTGTCATGGGGATCATACTCATGGATTCTGTACCACCCGCGATATAACACCGGCCCATTCCTGCTTTAATTTTCGCAGCAGCTATGGATATTGTTTCAAGTCCTGATGCGCAGTATCGATTGACAGTCATTCCCGGTACATCCTGTCCGAGAACACGCAATGAAATTTGCCTACCTATCTGAAGGCCCTGTTCGCCTTCCGGATTAGCGCAACCTACTATGACATCATCTATCAATTTTGGATCAAGCTGAGGAATATCAGCCATGAGATGCCTGATAATATCTACAGCCAGGTCATCCGAACGATAGGTACTAAATCCGCCCCGTCCTGCTTTCCCCACTGCCGAACGATATGCTTTGACGATATATGACATGATATATTTTTTAATGAATGTATTTGCAAGCCAAATCCAGGCAGTTCTTTAATTAGTTTCTTAAAGGCTTGTTATTTTCCAACATATACTGAATGCGCTCCATTGTCTTTTGCTCTCCACACAATGAAAGAAATGCTTCTCTTTCCAGGTCAAGCAGGTACTGTTCGGTCACTCGCTGAGCACCCGTCAGATCTCCTCCGCACAGCACCCAGGCTATCTTATGGACGATCTTCAGATCATGCTCAGAACCATAACCGCCATGTTTAAATTCATTTGCGAATGCATAAAGCGCAGCAAGACCTCCTCTGCCTAAAACCAATACATCTTTTCGGGGAAGAGGCATGACATAATCCGAGCTGAGGGCTAGTACTTTTCTCTTTGCTTCGAGAATATTGTTTGCCGTATTCATAACCACTTCATCACGACCTGATTTCAAATATCCCAGA
>JANMVA010000530.1:0-5606 GCA_031392195.1 Saprospiraceae bacterium
GATTAAGTTTACGGTCAACAAAGACCGCAACGTTTATATCCCAAATGTTTTTTCTCCTAATAATGATGGCATCAATGATGTGTTTTTCCTTTCGGGAAATAATAAACAAATATTGAAAGTCAAAAAGCTCTCTATTTATAATCGGTGGGGAGCATTGGTTTATGAAGCTTTGGATTTTCTTCCTGATGATACAAGTCATGCATGGGATGGGCCCGATCAGGATCATAAAATGAATCCCGGAGTATTTGTTTATTTAATTGAAGTTGAATTTATTGATGGATGGGTGGGAGGATTTAAAGGAGATGTGACTATTATCAGGTGATGGAATTAAATAGGAAAAGGCCATCCTTCCGGACAGCCCTTTCCATTCGATCAAAACCTAAGATTATACCCCACCTGTCCGTACATCGGCAATGTGGGTTCAGTTTTGAAATCCTGCGTTAGCATTTTACCTGCTTTCAGATAAACATCACTATGAGCAAATGAATATCCTGCCTGCACGCCATAATAAAAATTACCACCGGTAGTAGGGCCATACCAGCCGTCTGATACATTCGGAAACTGTTCTTTGTAAATCGAAGAATGTTTGAAGTGAGTGATGATGGCTTTGTCAAATCCTGCCTCTCCCGCCACAAACCACTTTGAACGGTAATAGCCAATAACACCAGCGAGATCACTGCCAAAATTCACCAGTCGCACCTGATCATTCTCAAACCGGCGGATCACACCGTGCAGTTTTGTGCTGAACTGAAAATGACTGACCTCTACCCATCTGATATGCACACCCGTCTTTATTTTCAGATCATTTAAAATATTTTCTCCCAACGGGAAAGAATATTCAATGTGTGCGAACATGGGCAATAATCTATTCCTGATCCGGTAACTATATCCGATCCCCAACACGGCACCATAATCAAACGCGGCATTTGCATGGAGGACATGATTATCTGCAGTATCAAGGCTGATCCAGTTGATCGTCTGTGCATTGATGGAACTCATCAGGAGCATAATACCTGCGATGAGAAAATTAATTTTAAAAGTTTTCATTGTTTTTTTATTCGTTTAGGTGATGAAAGATTTTGAAAAATTATTGAAGAGAATGGAAGTACGAACGAATACCCGGCAATGTGATTTCCGCCCAGGCTTTATCATCTGCGATAATTCCATCATGGCCTACGCCATCGACTTTCACAAGATCCACATGGTTGTAAGCATTTGAAATTTTCTGTGCCCAATCATCCGGATAGGCTTTGTTTTCTTCGCTATAGAAAAAAAGGACAGGCACATCAAACTGGTCGATACCCTGTGAAAAATCAGGTTCATACTTTTCACCGATCTCAAGCAGCGCGGAACTGATGACAGCACCTGATCGCCAAGTACTACCCGGTGCAGTATTGTCCTCTCCTGTTACCGGATTTTTACTCGCCAGTATGGCCAATTTATAATCCAGGATTTCGTGCTGATCTTCTTTACCGGTGATAAACTGATCCTGGTAGACAGCATCATTCATCACTTCGCTCCACAATTTGAATGAACGGGATTCGGTCACATATTCAAGGATATCATCAAACTGCAAACCACCGGGCTCGCAAACGACAAGTCCCTGAATAGCATCCGGATATTTCCCCGCATAGCCAGTAGCGAGAATAGCGCCCCAGGAATGGCCCAGCAGAAATACCTTTTGCTCTTCATGCGTACGATAATGCGCGATCACACCACTCAATTCATCATACATCAGGTCGACAGCTCCCAAACCAAGATCTGAGTACGACTTACGTGGGAACCGTTGAGAAAGACCTGAACCCCGCTGATCATAGAATACTACACGGTATCCTTCCACAGCAAGATCACTGCAATTGAGCAGGTACCTGTAATCTGCACCAGGGCCGCCGTGAATACAGATAATAATAGCACTGTCAGGGTGACCAAATGCTTCAGTATGCAGCATAGCACCATTAACGAAAATGGACGGTAATGAGGGATCTTCATCCACCGTCATTGGAACCAGTTTACCTGGGTTGGTAATAAATTGCTCTTTGTCACAACCTACGATGAGGAGGCCAACAAGACCAATCAGGAAAAGAATGTTTGAGAAATACATGACTTAGATTTTTTAGAAAGTGAGCCGCAAAGATTGGGGCATGCCTTTCCCCCGGCGCTTCATCGGGTAGGTTGACACCTCCGGATGGTCTTTCATAACCACTTGATAATCTATGAATTGGGATTGAGGAGACGGTTTCCCTGACCGATGAGACCCTGAAGGTTAGTTAGTACTATCCTGAACCTTCAAAAATTCACTCGGTGTCAGCCCCGTATACTTCTTAAAATTCCGGTTAAAAGACGCCTTGGAATTAAATCCGCAATCGAGGGCAATCGCCAGCATGGTGTATTGTTGACTTGAAGGCAGAGTGATATTCCTGATAAAAGCATTGACGCGCTGCTCATTGATCAGGTCGTAAAAAGTTTTATTCTCCCGTGAGTTGATTACCTGGGAGAGATAATTCGGATGCACCCCTAGCTGATTGGCCAGTTCATCGAGGGTCAGGTCGGGATCCTTGAATGGTTGTTGACCTGCCATGAGCACTTTCAGTTGAGCATGGATCGCGCTTGCTTCTTCTTCTGTTAGAGTTGACTTTTGATATTTTACCGGAACAGTTTGGATGACTGGAATTAATTCAGTGTCCTTCACATCGACCACTGCAGTCTGCATATGCTGATCCTGAACATGGACAGCACGGGGAGAAAAAACCTGCACTTGTCTTATCCCGAAATATCCGATCCAAAGCACAAAAAGAGAGGCCGCCCCAAATATTAATTTATCCTGTTGTACAAACAACACAACGATCCAGATAATGGCCATCCAGATAATGAGGTACAGCAGCCAGTTAAAATTGATTCGTTCGGTATTGGAAAAGTGCTGGACCATCTTGCTCCTGTAATTCAATAACCTCTTTAACGAAAGTGCGATATACACTACACCTGAGAGATAGATCGCATACAGCTGGATCATGGATTGCACTTCAAATCCTCTTCCTTCCTGTCGAAACACTTCCAGTTTTTCTGCACCGGTCATCACATAGAAACGGGCAAAAAGCAGGTAAGCAAATAACCATGGCAGAAAATGAAGCAATTGCTTCGGATTAAATGGCTTACGTGAAGTTTGCTGGTAGGTGTAGAGATATAAAAAAGGTCCGTGCACCAGTGGCAAAGGAAATCCAATGCCCAATATCCATGGCGACTGCAAATATCTGTCCGTCAGCATGTAATAAAATGTAACCAGGTGAACCCCCAGGACAATCAGCCAGGCCAACAATAAGTAATCAGCATGGGATTTATTCTTTTTCGCGAATAAAACAAAGGCCAGGAAGAAGGAGATGATGATACCCGATAGGTAAAGCATGGAGCAGATCTTCAACATTCAGAAAGCGATACTCAAGATACAATGATCCTGAGCACAAATAATTTGATAAAGAAAAAGGAGGCAGAGAAAAAGAAACGCTCCATCAGTCAACAATCAGTTTCTTATAGAACAGCTGATTCCCAACCATAATATGGATGAAATAAATCCCATGGGCTAAGTCACCCACATCGATTGTGTTTGTTTCACCGTGGATACTTTTAATCAAGGTACCGTCTGCAGAAAATATTCTGATTTCCCGCACTTCATCTTTGCTTGCGACTGAAACTTGTTCAGTTGCCGGATTGGGAAAAAGGCGAATAGGACTTCCGGGCTTGTCACCATCCAGGATTGCAGACAGGCATTCAATATTTTCAAACGTATGATTGCATTCCGATGCCAAATATTCTGTAGTACTGGCCATGCCATTGATATCCAAACCCTGGAATGAAAATTGATCATAATGCTGACGAAATACAATCAATCCTTCTTCAATATCATATTCAAGCAGATTAGCCTGGAAATCGGTTGCATAAACCGTTTGGGAATCACAACTGATAAACACATTTGACATACCCCATAATCCGATACTATCAAATGGAAAATAGCTGCATAAAATAGTGGACAGGATTCCGGTTTCTAAGTTAAATGCCTTGATATGTCCGTCTGTCGAGCTCTGAAAAATTAAGTGACCGCTATAGAATGTCAGATCACCCGGAGTAGAATCACCAACATCTGCAATAAACTCCAGCGAATCAGTCAAAATATTATACCGGTATAACATTTGGGAGGCAGGAAGAGTGTAAAGTTGAAATTCACTGTCACATACTAATGATACATAACCATCATGCGGCAGTTCTGTCAACACTGTTACCACTCCTGTTACCCGATCTATTTCTATCAACTCATCACCAGCTACCCCATACATTTTGCCATCCGGAGAAATGGCAATGTCTGCAATAAAAAAATTATTGTTAACATCATTCGTTAGGGTCAGGGAAAAGTCAGCATTAACTTCATAGATTTCTCCATTATTAATATTGATAAATACACCTTGTCCTTTTAAAATAAAAGACGAGCAAAGGAGAAGAATGCTTACAAATGATTTCATCATCATACATTTAAAATTTATGATACGCCGGCCAGAAACTCAACACTAATTGTTTTGTTCCCTATGCTCTCTGCCTATGCTCTCTGCCTAATGGATTTCCTAAAATTCGGTTTTACTCCTTCACCCTCAACAAATCATCATTGACCTCCAGAACTTCATATTCATGGACAACCGCATTTCCTTTATCAGAAATCCTGAGCTTCTTTGTACCTGCATCGTATGACCACGTACCATTCTCCGTGGAATGCGCATCATTATCCGCTAAAACGGTATACTCTACTTTACCATCTTCCTGCAATGTAAATGACTGACGATATCGGGCCACCGGAAATGTATGATTCATACACGACAGGAAGAGCTTCGTACCATCAACACTATCCTGTTCGAACGCATGCGTCCAGCACTTGAAGAACACCGGATCAGGGGCAGCTCCTTTAGCCGTATCAGTTGAAGTCTCATTATTTTGGTCATTGGCCGTTTTTCCATCGTTTTTACAACCGGAAGAAGTAAGGGCCAGGGTCAGAAGTAATCCCGAAAGGATAAGAATGTAGTTTGATTTCATGAGTTGTTTTTTCAAAATGTGACGGGAAAGTTACTATTCTTTATAGAACTTATTTAATTACTGACGTTTGCTCACTTTACCTAAGAACGCGGACGGTTACTGAGCTCTAGCACATGGCTGAGTGTGGCCGGTCGAAGTATCAAATATGATTAATTATGATCATTTTCGTATTCTTAAATATCCAGCAGGCAGAGAGTGATCATAATCAATCCTGACAGATCTGCGTTCTAAGCGCATAGCGATGGGGTTTAGTTCTTAAGTTTAATGAGCAAAAATGGTTACCAATCCAAAATCCAAAATCCAAAATCTAAAATCATTGGCTTATTCCTCCCCAATGAAATTTTTTTTCTTCAGCTTTTATCTAACTTTTACCTGCTTCTTTGCCTTCGTTAGCTGCAAATCTATAGTGCCAGGTGACAAGCAGGAATCCACCTCATTCTACCCTACTTCCAGGCCATGTACCCGCTGGTGGTGGTTTGCCACAGAGATCAAAAAACCGGATATCAAATACCAGCTCGACTGGTTGAAGAAGATGA
>JANMVA010000580.1:0-3555 GCA_031392195.1 Saprospiraceae bacterium
GTCGACTCGAATGTCATCAAGATTTCCGGCATACTTTTTCGACGATTATTACGACAGGGGATATTGAAGAGGATGTCGATTAAAATTATCAAAATGACAATCCTATAACGTATTTCTGAAATTTTGTAACGGAAAAGGCCACATTTGATATGACCTTTGAAAAACTATTGGTTAATCACAACCTGATTTTTAAACAAATCTTAGCCGGTAGTGTATATATAGCTAAAAGGCAGTGAAAGGAACTCAATCCCCAGAAACTGCACCTGAAATCAACCTCTTTATTCCTTTTCATTTTTTAAAGAACCAAACATGAAAAATACACCTCAGACGCCAGGGCAAAAAACAGGGCCAGGCAGCAAAAGCAAAAACACTCCGGGAGTAAAAGGAGTGAATGACACGAAACAACCAAATCTTGCTGAAGGGCAGGAATACAATGAAGATGAGTTATCAGATGAGTTTTTCTCTGATGACGAAGAAGAATAGATCGTATCAGGTTTGTTTAATCCAATCAAAAAAAGTAACAAGTAACAATGAAAGAATCATCAGGTAAATCAACCCCCCAAAAAACTTCGTCAGCCAAATCTGCAACGCCTAAGAATGGCCTGCAGCAAATGTTTGAAGACCAGTTGAAGGATATATACTGGGCTGAAAAAGCACTGACAAAAGCGCTACCCAAAATGATCAGCAAAGCCACTTCACAGGAACTGATCGATGCGTTGACAGAACACCTCGAAATCACTGAAGACCAGGTGACACGTGTTGAAGAAGTTTTCTCAGCGATCGGTAAGAAACCGGAAGCGAAAAAATGTGAAGCCATGGAAGGCCTGATCAAGGAAGGAACGGAGATCATGGAATCCGCAGAAGAAGGAAGCGCGCTGGATGCAGGTATTATCTGCGCTGCCCAGAAAGTAGAGCATTATGAAATTGCCACTTACGGAACATTGGTTGCGTGGGCACAACAGTTAGGTCTGCAGGAAGCTGCTGACTTGTTGGAGGAAACGCTCAATGAAGAGAAAGAGGCCGATACAACATTGACTGAGGTGGCTGAGTCATGCATCAATGCAGATGCTATGTCAGAAGAAGAGGATGAGTGAAAAGCGAATCCGTAATCAATCGGACATATTAACGTCACAAATCAAAACTTTATAATCATGGGAAATTTACTGTATATCATCGCCGTCGTGCTCATTATACTATGGGCGCTGGGATTTTTTGCCTACAGTGCAGGTGGAGTGATTCACATCCTCCTGGTCATTGCAGTGATAGCAATCTTGCTCAGACTGATCCAGGGACGAAAACCAATTGCCTAGATCTTTTAACCACATTAATTCACAATTAAAATAACTAAATCATGAGTACCTCAAAAGTGCTATTGGGCGTAGTTGTAGGCCTGGCAGCAGGCGCTATGGCCGGCATCTTAATGGCTCCGGAAAAAGGATCCGAAACAAGGAAGAAAATTTCCAACAAAGGACAGGGTTATGTAGATGACCTGAAAGGAAAATTCAACGATTTCCTGGATGGCTTCATGAGTCATGTTGAAACCGTCAAAGACGATGCTAACGATATGGCTGACAGAGCAAAGTCCAAGATTGGTGAAACTGTGAAAAAAGTAGGAAACTACACACACAACACCTAACAGTTTAAATGTTAGTTCTGGCGCGGGGCCTGCTAAAGGCCCCGACAGCGGAACTATATAATCATGTATTTTTGAAATCGGGAACCACTTTTTGAAGTCAAGTGCATGACTATTTAAAATTTATCAAAGCCCAATTAAATTTTAATAGATGCAAAAAATAGAAAAAATCCTAGATAACGGTGCCGACATTCTTGAAGACGGTAAAGAAATCGTGGAAAACACAAAAGAGATCATTGACACCCACAAGGAGCTGATCGAAGATCTGTTTGAGCGATCAGAATCCTACATCAAGACGAATGTAGAGCTCATCAAGCTTAAAGCCGTCGACAAGACAGCTGATATAGTTTCGGCCTTAGTCGCCAATGGCGCGATGGTCATCTTCGGATTATTTTTTTTCATGATGCTCAATGTGGGCATTGCTATCTGGCTGGGCAAGCTTATGGGCCAGTCTCATTACGGGTTTATGGTAGTGGCAGGATTTTATGCTATCATTACATTACTCGTTTTCATGTTGAGAAAAAATATAAAAACTCCCATTAGCAATTCCATCATTTCGCAAATGCTAAAATAAAATTGTGATGAACAAAGACAATCCTACCGAATCGCTGAATGCAAGTATCGCGATGCTGGAACAAAAAAAAGACGAAGAATTTCAAACACTCAAGACTCAATTGCGCGCAACGGGTGAAAGCCTGAAACCTGCTAATCTCATCAAGGGTGCTCTGCGTGATATATCCGGATCAAGTCAGCTTAAGTCTGTCCTCATCAAAGCAGCAATTGGAATCGCAGTCGGTTTTGTGGCGAAAAAAATCGTCACCAAAACCCAACATCATAACAAGAAAAACAAGATACTCGGAAACGCACTTCAATACGGAGTGGCTTTCCTGGCTTCCAATCAGAATAGCTTGCTAAAAACTGCCGGCATAGCTGTCGCCAAAAGCATCTTCACCGGGATAAAAAACAGACGTATGCGGAAGCGTCATTCAAATGGAGTAGAGCATACTACATCATGATGTGAAACCTTGTTGTGAACTGCTTGCCCACCAGTGATCAATGAAATCAACAAAATCCAGAATAACAAAAACTCCTTCTAAGAAAGAAAGGAAAATAAGAGCACTACGGATTGTTCTGGTGGTCCTGGTACTCCTCATTGCTTTTCGGATCATTCTGCCTTATTGGGTCCTGAGTTTCGTCAACAAGCGCCTTGCATCCATTCGTGACTATTATGGTCATGTAGATGATATAGATATAGCATTGCTGAGAGGTGCATATGTCGTCAAGGATATCTATATTAATAAACGGGATTCAGCAACACAAAAACAAACACCTCTTTTTGCATGTCCCATTACAGACATTTCCATTGAGTGGGCCTCCTTGTTTAAAGGGCGGATCGTTTCAGAGATGGAATTTTCCAGTCCGGCATTGAGATTTACAGAAGGGAAAGCTGAGCCGGAGAAAATGGAAAAGGATACCAACGATTTTCGCCGCATTCTCAAAACATTTACCCCATTCAAAGTCAATCGATTTGAAATTTTGGATGGCAAGATTGGCTACCTCGATGAGACAGTTACACCCGTAGTGGACATCGAGTTGGACAATGCACATGTCATAGCGCGAAATCTATCGAATGTAGTTGACACCACACTCCTGCCTGCCAGCATTAAAGCAGACGCTAATGTGTACGGAGGTGGCTTGAATTTCAATATGCGGATTAATGCACTTGCCAACGATCCAACCTATGACATGAATATCACCATAAAGGATGCCCAGCTGACAAGACTCAATGATTTCTTTAAAGCTTATGCCGATGTGGATGTCAACAAAGGGGTCCTTGGTCTTTATATGGAGATAGCAGCCAAAGACAGGAAATTTATTGGTTATGTAAAACCTGTTATTACGGATCTCGACATTGTAGGTCC
>JANMVA010000626.1:0-3292 GCA_031392195.1 Saprospiraceae bacterium
ATAGTCGGCCGCCGCAGTGGGAATGAGTAATAAGGAAAATCCAAAATGACCATAGATGGCGATTTCCATTTCCTTGTTCAGCGAGGGGCTAAACCATTTATCCAATTCCCGTTGCATATTCGTTCTGTTGAGGGGACTAAGATATTTATTTTCAGATAGCACATCGTCGATGCATTTGATTGGCCCTTATCGCTTATTCTTGCTGTGTGAAAACCGGCATTAAAGTCGTCGCTCCGGCTTCTGTTTCCAATCTGGCCTGTGGCTTTGATGCCCTGGGTGTCGCTGTCAACGTGGCATCAGATGAAATCATTGGAAAATGGGTTGATGCACCGGGAATAAAAATCACGGATATCACCGGTTCCAAAAAAGATATTCCTTTAGACCCCGAGAAAAATATTGCAGGCATCACTGCTCATTCCTTGTTGAAATTTTTAGGTGAAGAAGGAAGAGGACTTGAGCTTCGCATTCATAAACACATTCCCGGTGGTAGTGGATTGGGAAGCAGTGCATCAAGCGCAACGGCTGCTGCTGTTCTTGTAAATGAATTACTAAACCGACCACTCGAAAAACGCGATCTCATCAGGTTTGCATTGGATGGGGAGTCCCATGCCAGTGGATCACGTCATGGTGATAATGTAGTGCCCGCGATGATCGGTGGTTTGGTGCTGATACGTGATATTGATTCGTATGATTATCATCGTGTCTATACACCACCGGGCTTATACTTTGCAATTGTCTTGCCCGACTTTCCGATCTCGACGAAAACTGCACGCGATCTTTTACAACCAACTGTTCCGTTAAAAGACATGGTCAGACAATCCGCCAATCTCGGCTCAATGATCATCGGAATGCAGCAGAGCGACTTCGAATTGATCTCCCGCTCGATGCAGGATCACGTGATCGAACATCAACGCAAGCACCTCATCCCTCACTTCGATGAGATCAAAGAAACCTCTCTGACCATGGGAGCTCTTGCCTGCACGATCAGCGGTGCAGGTCCTGCGATCTTCGCCTTGTGCAATGAAAAAAGTCTTGCCGAAGAAATTGCAAAAGCAATGGAAAATATTTTTTACAAAAACAAAATTCAATCAAAGCATTTTGCAGGGGCTATCAACAATGAAGGAACTGTCTTGATGTAAAAACTAAAACAGCCTTTTCCTTCGCCTTCGCCTCCTCCTTATTTGAATGCCATCGCTTTAGCGACAGCATTCAAAAACTCGTCTGATTATGAATATAAAATCCCTTCTCTCCGAGATGATTCACATTCATGTTGAGCTGAAAAAGAAAATTATTATAGATCAGCACATTCAGTCCCAGGCCACCGCCGAATAACCATTGATTGGATAATGGATTCAACTCGGCTGTAAACGGATCATTGCTAAATCCGGTTTCGCCATGCATGGAGATAAAAAGCTTTAATGGCATGTTGCGGAATTCTTCCATCGGCACCAGCTTCCCCCACTTCACGTGCGTGTCAGTGACCTTGTATGACAATTGATATTTGATGATCAGAAAATCAAGCGCATCGATCACATATAATTCATATCCGCGAATAAATTTTTGCCCGTTTCCAAGTCCTTCATAATGATGATATGAGGGTTGGCTGCGACTTAAGCTGTACCGTCCAAGTGTGCTTAATCGCTGAAGCAACCGCTTAGAAAGTGAATGATTCCATTCCATCGAAATGGTCGATGTCAGAATGTTTTCATCATCATTTTTGCCCCAGCCTATTTTCTGTACTTCGAATCCGGCTTTCACACCGGATGTCGGATAGATCCGGATATCGCGATCATCATATTCAAATGAGTACGTCAGAGACAGGGCGGCATGTTTTTTTTCTCCGTTTCTAAAATACAGTGGGTTGAAATCAGCAAGAACTGCTTCATCAATCTGGATATAGGAATAGGATCCTGCTATTTCATGACGCAAATAAATGGATGGCCGATACACGAGTGCCGCATTTCCCTTCCATTCATTCTGCAATCGTCGCTCATCGATTTTAGCAAAGAGTTCTTTGTTGTCGATGGTGATGTAATCAATTTCTTTTTTTGAGCTGTGCTGAAATCCGGCAGTCAGCCCCAGGCTTTGTCTTTTGTTAAAATATGGAAACCGATACTCAATTTGTTGCTTCGGTGTATAACCGATTTGAAGTGCTGCTTTGAGTTTATCATTTCGTCCGGAGAAATTGAGGTAATCAAGACGCGCACCGAGATTGATCCGCTCGAGTGAGTGATTGTGATCAGTCCACCAAACATTAAAATTTCGATCGGCGAGATCAAGTATCGGGACGGCATAGATATACCATGATTCCCGGACCTCTACCACCACATCGACCTTATTGGCTTCCGTATTCCAGTGGGTGAGATTGACTTCAGCTTCATTAAAAATGCCGAGGTTGAGAAGATTGCTTTTGTTACGCTCTAAAACGGTGGCGAGCTCTTCCAACAAAACAGAATCGCCCACTTCAAATGTGAGCTCCCTGTAGACAATGTGGTCTTTGGTTTTTTTCAAACCATAGACATTGATCGTCTGGATCGTGACGTATTGGCCAACGGCAATTTGAACAATAAAGAATATTCCGGTCGCTAGCGCAAGGAATTTTTTTCGCAGCACATCAGACATTGAGATAATGCAGAAAGGCATCATAGTTTTCCTGCAGGCTTTCGAAGTATCCTTCTTCGGAGAAAGTGGCCTTGATTGTATAACCAAAGCGTTGCAGGGTAGCTTCGATGTGCTGGGTTTCTACCTGGTTAGTCTTCAGGGTCACATAGATGCGCTCGGACGTGGCATCGTGTGTCAGAAAGCTGCTCAGGACTGTGGCGTTTTCACTTTCAATGATCCTGGAGATTTCTGAAAGGCTATAATGTGGTTTGTCTATTTCCAATACGATGATGCCGCCCGGCTCAGAGAAAGAAAAGCTGCGTGCATAAAACTGGATCAGGTCTTCCAGGGTGATCAGTCCAAGATAGATATCCTTGTTGTCAACAACAGGTATCGCACTCAGCTTGTGATCCGCCATGACACTCATGACTTCAAAAAGATGGTCACCTTCTCGCACATAAGCCCTGTTCAATCCTAAATTAAAAGACCCGATGGGCTCTTCAAGTGGATTGACTGTAATGTCGTCTTCCGAAATAGTCCCGAGAAGCTGCTCATTATTGACAATAGGAAGGTGCTTGAGGTGATAGACCTGCATATACGTCAGTGCCTGTTCACCTGTATCAGAGGTTCTGAGGGGGTGGACTAGCTGTGATATGAGTTCCTGGGCAATCATGGATTGGGTCTATATACG
>JANMVA010000643.1:0-9290 GCA_031392195.1 Saprospiraceae bacterium
CAATGCCATCAGTGGATTAGCAGCCGGACCATACACCGTTTCGATCACAGATGCGACAGGACAGAAAGCGACGATTGAATATAAAATCGCTGCCCCACCCTCCATGCAAGTGACAATCGTCAATCTTCGTTCGACAACGAATGACAGGATCCATGATGGTAAAGGAGGCCTTGATATCAAAGGTGGAACAGGTCCATATTCTTACTTATGGAATTCCGGTGAAACAACAGCATCAGCATCAAGCCTTCCTTTGGGGCCCGGCAATGTCATCGTGACGGATCAGAATGGTTGTACATCCAGAACTGAATTTATCATCAAACAAAAAGTATTAGCAGATCTCACCGCGGAGCGACTTGCATCAGGTGAGCCGATCCGGATGGAGAAAATCCAGTTCCAGGCAGACAGTGTCAAGATCGAATCTGAGGCTGTGCCTTCTCTTGATGAATTGTATGAGTTCCTCTATGATAATCCGACGACGATCATTGAAGTGGCCGGTCATACAAATGGACTTCCTGCAGATGATTATTGTGACCGCATCAGTGGTGAGCGTGCACAGTCGGTATCTGATTACCTGATCAACAAAGGGATCGAAGCAAGGCGTGTGATCTCAAAAGGATATGGCAAACGTAAACCCGTGGCAACGAATCAGACCCCGGAAGGACGGAAGAGGAATCAAAGGGTGGAGATAAGGCTTATCAAAATCGAAGAATAATCCGATTGACGATGACGATTGACGATTGACGAATTACGAATTACGACTTAGGGTTGAGGTCATTAAAAGATTATCATAATGTCTCTAATTGATTCGTTAATAATCAAAATCAATTTAGATGAAACATCTTACCCTGCTTTTCATTTTAGTATTTGCTTCCCTCGGATGCAAAAAAGATGCTCAGCTTGAACCTTGTGATCTTCCTGCCTTGAGTGGAACAATCTTCGTTGGTGGAGTGAGTTTGTGCAATGCTCAAGCTGGTTTCCAAATGGATTTTGATGCCAGTTTATTAATTACACTTATGGATTCAATTTTCCATATAAATATTCAGAGCTTGGATTCAACAGTTCAGTGGAGTTATTTTGATTCTGCAAGAATAGATTGCATCTATCCTGAAGACGACCTGAGCTATCAGTTATTCACTATTAGCAATGGAACTGAAACAGGTTATTTGTTGCATGGTATCGATCTTTTCTACAGAATAAAGAATGATCCTTGTACAGCATCTTCTTTTGGTGGATGGGTGGAATGATTAGGAGGAATAAGGGATTCAAAATGCCGTAGGCACTCTAGTGTGATCCTCGTATAATGTATACGCATGCCGAAGATTTTTTAGAAGGTGGGGGCAAGCACCACCTATACCAAATTCTTTCTTATGTCAGATTTAAATCACTAAATACTGTTCCGGTTCACGGCTCACGCCTCACGAAAGAGGATGAGCGCCGCTATCAATCGCACAATTTTTTCATCATCTCATCCGCAGCCAAATACCCCAACTCCTCTGCTTTCTTGAGGTCGCTACACGCGTATTCCTTCTGGTTAATATTTAATCGTGATAGCGCTCTGAAATAAAATGCATCCCCCATTGTCGATTGCAGCCGGATTGCTTCTGAATAATCCTTGATGGCTTCTTTATATTCTTCCATCATGTGCTTTGCATTCCCTCTGTAGAAAAAAGACATGGCATCATTTTGATTAAAAGCGATAGTTGTGGTGAAATCTTCAATTGCACCCGTGTAGTCAGCAACCTTGATCCTTGCATTTCCGCGACTGTAATATGCATCTTCAAAATCGGGATTGAGATTGATTGCTTTTGAATAATCATCCACGGCGCCGGTATAATCCTCGAGCTTTACTTTGGCTGCTCCTCTGCTATTGTATGCTTTTGCATTGACCGGATTCATCTCAAGGGATGTATTAAAATCTGCTACAGCACCTGCATAGTTTTGCATATTATATTTTGCTACACCCCTGTTATAATAAATTCCCCCATCTGCCTGATCGAGTTCAATAGCTTTATTGTAGTGAGTCACAGCGTTGCCATATTCTTTTAAGGTGTAATTCAGATCGCCCATTGATTTATAAGTTTCACTGTCGCGTTCATTCAATTCGATTGCTTTTATAAAATCGACCTGCGCTCCGGCATAATCCTTTAGCCGGTATTTTGATTGCCCGCGGTATTTGTAAGATTGCGCTTCAGCAGGTTTCAATTGAATCACCTTGCTATAATCATCGATGGCGCCACGATAATCTTTGATATTAAATTTTAATCCCCCTCTGTTGAAATAAGCCTCAACATGATTCGAATTAAGATCAATAGCCTTGTTGTATTCTGCAATGGCCCCTTCATAATCTTTGAGCGACAGCTTTTCACATCCATTAGCATAATGTTCATCTGCAGTCTGGCTAAAGCTATTTGTTGAGAATGCAATGGCGATAAGGAAAAAGAGGATCCTGGTTTTCATCGGAATAATAACCGATAATGATGACTAAGAGTTCTGAAAAAGGCGCAGGCGCAGGCGAAGGAGTTAAAATTGTAGTGGCGGGGCTTGCCCCCGCCTAGGTAATAACAAAAGGCTAAGGCTAAAGCAATAAATAGGCTAAGGCTAAGGAATTAAAATTGTAGTGGATATCTTTTTCACCCCGGGGTGGTTGCTGAGCTGTAGCACTAGGTTGAGTATAGCAAGTCGAAGCATCGGAATTTGATGATCTCTTTCTTATGGAACACAGGTGCCGTACTGAGATGGTTGAGTAGAGGATATGCGTATCGAAGCAGGAGAGAAATTTCAAAGAAATTTTGAAGGGGTAGAAAAGAATTCCGAGCTAAATTGTCTTATCTCAAAGCAATATACTCGACCTGCAATGCATTCCGATCAATACCCAGGTACTGTTCCGGGGGCTCTTCAATTTTCTGCAAGAGTCCATAAGCATTCAGTAAAAATACCTCCCCAATTGAAGTCTCAGAATCAAGATTAAATGTATTTCTCATGACAATGAATAAGAAGTCAGGTACGATATTGTATTTCCTCAGACTCTTATAAGGATTCGTTAAATCCAAAACGCCCTTTTTATTCAAATCGGCGATAGCGTTTGTAAACATGTCCTTCACGTTTGGTTTCACCTTGTAGCCCAGATTAAAGTCGATTCGATAGATTTTGTCTTTGACGATTTCGTGAAAGTCATATTCCTGCTGAAATGGGGAATCCGTTTGGTTGAAATGAAGCAACCAATAGGTGTCAGCTCTTTTTGGTTGCTTCTCATAAATCGATTTCAGGATTTGCTTTTCCATGCGATGGACGGAAACAGAACTCGTGAGGTAGACAATATTCGTCGCATATTTAGGAATATCCAGGTCATTGCTTACATCAGAAATGATTTCCTCATATTGATGAACATCTACAAATTTTCTTTTCCGTAATAAAACGTGCTTGGCCTGGTAATGGATCATCATCACAAAGAAGAAGATTGTCATCAGGATCAATGTAACACCTGCGCCATGAGCTATTTTCTGAATATTTCCGGCAAAGAAGATGCCTTCAACGGTCAGAAATATCGCGGTGACAATTACAATGGCAAGCCAACTCCAATGTTTCTTCTTCCGGAGGAAAAAAGTTAACAAAATCGTTGTGGAAAGCATGGCAATCGTAATGGCAATTCCGTATGCCGCCTCCATGTTAGCACTCTTTTTAAAGTACAATACGATAAAAACCGATCCCACAAACAATATATGATTGATCCATGGAATAAAAAGTTGTTGACGAAATTTACTTGGGTAACGGATTTGAACCCGAAACCAGGTATCCAGTTTTATAGCTTCATTAATAAGTGAAAAAGATCCGCTGATTAAAGCCTGGCTTGCAACAATTGATGCTAATATGGCTATGATCACAGCATAGATCACAAACCACTTTGGCATCATAGCAAAAAATGGATTTAGTCCATCAAGCGTTTGCCCTTCAAGTGTCGAAAGTGCCCATGCACCCTGTCCGAAGTAATTGATGAGCAGGGCTGTTTTGACAAATATCCATGTAATCCTAATATTGGTTTTGCCTACATGACCCAAATCAGAGTAAAGTGCCTCAGCTCCTGTGACACACAGGAATACTGCACCGACTATAAGCCAGGCACTTGGATGAGTAGTGAGAATATGGTATGCATAAGCAGGATTAAATGCTTTCAAAACACTCAGGTCTCCTTTCAGATTCATGATACCCCAAAATGTAAGCATGCCGAACCATACAAGCATAATTGGTCCAAAGGATTTCCCAACCTTTTCAGTTCCAAATTGCTGAAACGTAAATAATGCAATGAGCAAAACAATGACAATCGGAACAACAGCTATATTATCCTGGTATACTTTTAAACCTTCTACTGATGCCGTGAGAGAAATAGCAGGCGTAATAATACCATCTGCTAACAAAGCTGAACATCCAATGATGGCAATATAAATCGCCCATTGAGGTGCTGACCTCTTGACTAAAGCATAAAGCGAAAAAATGCCGCCTTCTCCATGATTGTCCGCTTCGAGCGTCAGAATAATGTATTTGAATGTAGCCTGGATGGTCAGTGTCCAAACGATACATGACAGACCTCCAAGCACTAACTCCTCCGTGATCACATTCTCACCCAGTATAGCTGTCATTACGTACAGGGGAGAAGTACCGATATCACCAAAGACGATCCCTAAGGTGATTAATAGACTTGCTGTTGTTATCCTGGAGCTTGTTGAATTCATCCCTGTCCACCGAGTGCGCGTAAAAGGAACAAAACTCGCTCAATGGGTATCAGGAAATAATAATATTTACATGCCGAGGTATAAAGATTTTATAAAGATTTTTTCACAGGGCATGATTAGTGGAGCCTCTCTTACGATCCCTATCTAACTTATACCTTTGGTGGTCATGTATCCTCAGCATAGTGCTCTACCTAAGGCTTCAAAAGGCCTGCATCTTCGCCTTCAATTCCTCGTAAGCATTCTCGTGGTTGCAGGTATGTTACTTCTGGGTATCTGGATGAGCCCTTCGATTGGATATCGGGCAGTCGCATTGCTTATGTTGATGGCAGTCTCGATCCTTGCTATCTTATTTGATATTCTCCCCGTTCTTCTGGCAGCTATCCTAAGTGCCATAACCTGGAATTTCTTTCTGATTCCGCCCCGATACACATTCAGCATTCAAAACTCGGAAGATCTTTTTCTTTTCCTGATGTATTTCTTCGTCGCCATGGTCAATGCAGTTTTAACATATAAAATCAAAGATCGAAACAAAAAGATCAGCGACCGGGAAGAAAAGGAAAAGACGATCAGACTTTATAACACGATTCTTAATTCCCTTTCACATGAACTTCGAACACCCATTTCCACTATTATTGGAGCTGTTGATGTCATGAAAGAGCAAAACGGACGGCTTTCGCCAGCCAACAAGGATGAATTACTTCATGAGATCGGAAAAGCATCTTTACGCCTCAATCAACATGTAGAGAATCTCCTGGGTCTCAGCCGACTGGAATCAGGGATGGTGCAACTAAAATTAGATTGGATTGATATCAATGAATTCGTACATCGTATGATCAATAAATTTAGCGATCCCAAACCGCCACAACGGATAACTTTTCTTCCCGGCCAAAACCTGCCGCTTTTTAAGCTCGATGCAGTCCTTATGGAACAGGTTTTAGTCAACCTTATTCAAAATGCAATTATCTATACGCCCGACAAAACTGAGATTAGAATTTCTACCGACTATATAGATGAGAAATGCACCATTGTCATAAGTGATAATGGTCCGGGTTTTCCATTTTCAGCTTTGGTAACTGCTTTTGACAAATTTTACCGGGTATCACAAACAAATTCAAGTGGGACAGGACTTGGCCTATCCATTGTGAAGGGATTTGTTGAAGCCCAAAAGGGAACAATTCAATTGAGCCATAATGATACCGGAGGGGCCAAATTTTTAATTGAATTACCTGCTGAAACTTCATTTATTCAAAACTTAAAAAATGAATAAACCGGAAATACTGGTTATTGATGATGAACCTCAAATCCAAAAACTGTTAAGCATTATCCTGGAAAGTAATGGTTACAAAGTGATCAAAGCCACCAGTGCATTAGAAGGAACTTCATTAGCTGCTTCACTGCAGCCCGATTTAATTTTACTGGACATTGGCTTGCCTGATAAAAATGGAATCGCGCTATTACGTGATTTAAAGCAATGGTATCCAAATCCGATACTCATGCTCTCTGTGATCAGCAATGAAGAAGACATCGTGAGTGCATTAGATTTTGGTGCTGATGATTATATCACAAAACCATTTCGATCAGGTGAACTACTGGCCAGGATACGGACAGCCATTCGACGAAAATCAAAAACAGTGGCAAGCACTAAGGTTGTTTTTGGAAACATTACAATTGATTTTGAAGCCAGAACTGTAATTCTCAATGGAATCAACATCAAGCTAACAGCCACTGAATACAATTTACTTTCTCTTTTTATCCGGAATGAAGGTAAAGTCCTGACACATTCCTATTTATTAAGGGAAATATGGGGAGCCGGATATCAGGCTGAAACTCAATATTTACGAGTATTTGTAGCCCAACTGAGAAAGAAGTTAGAATTCAATCCGGATCAGCCCAAACATATACTGACAGAAAGTGGTGTAGGATATCGATTTGTAACTGATAGTGAGTCGTAGTGCGCACCAAAATTATTTATCATTCTTTATAAAAATTTTATACCTGCCACCTAAGGTTTTATTATTTCAAAATATCCATTAGATGACCTTTGTTCCATAAATCTGACAAGTGGAACATCTCAATTCGACTCAGCAAAAGGTAACGGCTGCCACATTATTAGTTGCTCTTGGCATCATATATGGCGATATTGGAACGAGTCCCTTATATGTATTAAAAGCTATTATCGGTGAAAAACCGATAGAAGAATTACTTGTATTTGGTGGCGTCTCATGCATCTTCTGGACGCTTGTGTTACAAACCACAGTGAAGTATGTCTGGCTTACGCTTAAAGCGGATAATGATGGAGAAGGTGGTATATTTTCACTTTATGCATTAGTCAGGAGATTCGGCAAGAAACTGGCCATACCTACCATACTTGGGGCTACTGCTTTACTGGCAGATGGAATCATCACACCTCCGATTTCAGTTGCGTCAGCGGTTGAAGGATTACAAGCAATTAAGGGACTGGAGCACATTAAAACCGTTCCGATTGTTATTGTCATTCTATCATTTTTATTTTTCTTTCAACGATTTGGTACTAATAAAGTAGGCAGAGCTTTCGGTCCTATCATGGTCATTTGGTTCAGCATGCTTTTCATTTTAGGTATGTCCCAAATTGTACACTTTCCGGCTGTCATCAAGGCGCTTCACCCGTCCTATGCAATCAATTTATTAACAGCTTACCCAAAAGGGTTTTGGTTATTGGGTGCTGTATTCCTTGCCACAACAGGTGCAGAAGCACTATACTCAGACCTGGGCCATTGTGGAAGAAAGAACATACGGATTACCTGGATCTTTGTCAAGATATGCCTTGTCACGAATTACCTCGGTCAATCTGCGTGGCTTCTTCACCAGGATCAAACTTTTCTAAGCGGAAGAAATCCATTCTTTGAAATTATGCCGGAAGGGTTTCTTCTTGCGGGCATCATCATTGCTACTTCTGCAGCCATTATCGCATCACAGGCATTGATAAGCGGTTCATATACTTTAATCAATGAGGCCATGAATTTAAATTTCTGGCCAAGGGTGAGTGTGCGCCAACCATCGGAAATGAAGGGGCAAATCTATATCCCGAGTGTGAATGTAATTCTCTGGATCGGATGCATCCTGATGATCATCTACTTCCAATCATCATCTCATATGGAAGCAGCTTATGGCTTCTCGATTACGATTGCTATGCTGATGACAACTTTTTTGCTTGGGTACTTCCTTATTTACAGATTAAAATGGAACATGTACCTGGTCTTTGCCTTGGTGGGTTTATTTTTCATTGCTGAAAGTTCATTTTTTATTGCCAATGTGGTGAAAATACGGGAGCGATGGATGTTTTTGTTCTTTGAGCTGTTCATTTTCATGACGATGTATACCTGGTATTATGCCAGGAAGATCCAAAACAGGTTTACAAAATTTGTAGATCTGGGTAAATACGTAGACAAGCTAAAAGAGCTCAGTGCAGATGACAATATACCGAAGTACGCCACCCATCTTGTGTACCTGTCAAAAGCAAATTCAAGGCATGAAATAGAAGAGAAAATAATAAACTCCATCTTGGCCAAGAAGCCTAAACGGGCTGATGTGTATTGGTTCCTGCACATTCACAGAACGGATCAGCCTTATACCCTGGCGTATGATGTAAATGAACTGGTAGATGATAAGGTGATGAAAATAAATGTGCATGTTGGCTTCAGAATACAGCCTAAGTCCGAACTCTATTTTAAACGAATCGTCCAGGAACTTGTGTCTAATCAGGAGCTGAATCTTCATGTACGCCCGGATGGTTCAAGCAAGTATAATCAGGAACCTGACTTCAAATTTGTTGTCATCGAAAAATTTCTTTCGGTTGAAAATGAGTTTACACTGAAAGATGGGCTATTACTAAATGCTTACTTCTTTCTCAAAAAGTTAGGCCAGAGAGATGAAAGCGCGTTTGGTTTGGATAAGAGTGATGTCCAAATAGAACAGGTACCACTAATCTACCAACGGGTGAAATCAATCCCACTGACAAGAATTAAAAAATAAACTTAGCACTTCATATTGAGTAAATTGCCTGTAAAAAATCTTTACGATGGCCACGATTAAGAAAATAGCACTATTGACTTCAGGAGGAGATTCACCGGGCTTAAATGCATGTATCAGAGCAGTAGTCAGAGCATGTATATTCCATCACATCCGGGTTATGGGTATTCAACGTGGCTATGAAGGCATGATTGAAGGTGATTTTTTCGAAATGGATTCCCATTCTGTGAGCAACATCATTCAACGTGGCGGCACTATTTTGAAATCATCACGCAGCGAAAGATTTAAGACTCCGGCGGGTCGTGAACAGGCTTATCAAAACTTATTAAAGGAGAATATTGATGGCGTTATTCTGATTGGTGGTGATGGCTCTTTTGCCGGTTCGCGTGCATTTATATCTACCTATAACATTCCGTGGATTGGTATTCCCAAGACCATTGATAATGATATAAGCGGTACAGATTTGGCAATTGGATTCGATACGGCGACAAATACTGTTATTGAAGCGATCGATAAAATCAGGGACACTGCAGAATCACATAGCAGAATATTTTT
>JANMVA010000014.1:0-2145 GCA_031392195.1 Saprospiraceae bacterium
ACAATACGATCGATGCTACGTTGTGGTTGTTTGTGGCTTTGTATGAATACCACCAAAAATTCGAGGATATCGAATTTATCCGGGGTGTCTTTCCATCATTAACCGATATTCTGGAATCCCATTATGCCGGAACCCGATATCATATTCATGTGACGAAAGAAGGTCTTTTATATGGTGGTGAAGAAAAAACACAGCTTACCTGGATGGATGCGAAAGTTGGTGATCATGTCGTGACACCGAGACAGGGATGTGCTGTAGAAATAAATGCACTCTGGTATAATGCCCTGCAGATTTACACTTTTTTTGGTCAGGCTTTAAAGGTGAATGTCGATGGATACAAATCAAAAGCAAAACATACACTCTCTTCCTTCCGCAAATACTTTATCAACTCAGCCGGTTATTTGAATGACCTGGTGATCCCGGGAAAAAAAACGGATGCTTCTATTCGGCCCAATCAGGTTTATGCGCTCAGCCTTCCATTTCCACTAATGGAAGGAAAGGAAGCAAAAAAAGTATTGCAGTTTATCACCGAACATCTGTATACGGATTTGGGAATGCGATCATTATCCCCGTCGCATCATGATTTTAAGCCTACATACACAGGAGATCAATGGCAACGGGATCACGCCTATCACCAGGGGACAGTTTGGGCATTTTTTTGGGGTGAGTACGCCCTTGCTTATCTGGCAGTACACAAATACAGTGATGAATCCAAAGAATTCATTCGCAAAAGAAGTGAAAAACTTAAAGATCATTTTTACCATGAAGATGCCCTGTATTCCATATCAGAAATTTTTGATGGAGCTAAACCGGCTTCAGGGAAAGGTTGCATTCAACAGGCATGGTCCGTGGGCATGACTTTATTGGCGCTTATTACTATTGATAAGGCTTCCACCTAGAGTCGAGCACGTCTGGTGGGTTAGTCGAGTGCGGCCTTGGTCATTGGTTTTACACATCTAATGAGCGAGTTGAGTGCGGCCTTGGTCGTTGGTCATTGGTCGTACACATCTAGTGAGCACATTCGTGATTAACCCAACAACAGAAATTCTCCAGAATCCTGTGATTATCTTTAAATATGAAAATACTCCTGGTGGAAGATGAAGCTCATCTGGCAGAATCGATCATATCCTATCTGAAAAACGAAGGCTACATCTGTGAGTGGGCTTCCGTATTTGATGAGGCAGACGAACGTATTTCAATTTATGAATATGATTGTGCGTTAGTGGACATCACATTGCCTGGTGGAAATGGCCTGGAGCTTATCGGCGGCTTAAAAACAAGCCATCCCAAAACAGGAATTATCATCATATCAGCTAAAAATTCACTGGAGGATAGAATCAAAGGCCTGGACCTCGGAGCTGATGATTATATCACCAAACCTTTTCACCTGGCCGAATTAAATTCCAGAATTAAATCAGTCCTGCGCCGGAGAAAATTTGAAGGAAATAAAGAAGTTGTGTTTGGCGAAATTTCCATTATCCCGGAGGAGCAATTAGTGACGGTTCATGGAGATAAGATCGTGCTGACAAAGAAGGAATTTGATTTATTGTTATTCTTTGTCAGCAATCAAAATCGCGTGTTGACGAAAGAGGCGATTGCGGAACATCTGTGGGGAGATCATGCCGACATGGTCGATTCCTTTGATTTTATTTATTCCCACATCAAAAACCTCCGGAAAAAATTAATGGAGAAGGGATGTGAGGATTATGTCCGAACGTTATATGGCATGGGGTATAAATTCAGTCTCGCGTGAAACTCATCACAAAAACAAGCTATTTCTACCTGTTCACTTCTATCATCCTGTTTAGTGCGGCCAGTGCCCTATTTTATTTCTACATATCTG
This sequence comes from Saprospiraceae bacterium, assembly GCA_031392195.1. Lineage (GTDB taxonomy): Bacteria > Bacteroidota > Bacteroidia > Chitinophagales > Saprospiraceae > Opimibacter. The sequence continues at coordinate 1,844 of JANMVA010000014.1, forward strand.
GCAAACTTGATGAGGATATTAGTGAAGATATTGAGATCAATAAGAATACCATTCTTGACTACGTGGCAGCTAATCAGGTATTACCACCTGTATCACCCTTGGCCCAAGATTATATTTCATTTATTCCTGTGACGGAGATCGTCAATCAACGGATAAATGATACGATGTTGCTCGGACCAGAGAAAGATGAATTCCTGCCATACCGCCAGATTATTTTTCCGGTAAACCTGAAAGGACAACATTATAAAGCTGTCGTCCAAAAACCACTCTTCCAAAAAGATGATTTATTGGAAACCTTCGCT
>JANMVA010000107.1:0-5876 GCA_031392195.1 Saprospiraceae bacterium
GGCGACCTTGCCTTTTCAGGTCTGTACAACCTTGCAGTTCCTGATTGGTACCGCGAAGGAGATGCCGTTTTTACAGAAACAAAATGGACAAATCAGGGTAGGGGAAGGCTCAGCAGTTTCACTCTTCCGTTTCATCAGAAACTCATGAAGGGTGAGCCGTGGAATTACTACATGGTGCGCAATGGCTCATACCGGGAATTTACACCTGACATCTATCCGATGGGCTACATGATGAAGCAATACGGCAATCAAGTATTTGGCGAAGCTACATGGGATACGATTCTTTCAGAAGCCGCAGCATACAAACATCTGACAAATCCGTTTTCTGGTGGGGTACTTGAACGAATCGGCATGAAGAATAAACATTTGTATGCCGCTGCCATGGAGTGGTATCGCGATCAGTGGATGGCAGAAAAAGTAGAGGATGTCAGGTATCCAATGGTGCCTTTTCCGGAACAGGATCTTGAAGAAGATTATTTCGATATGACATTTCCGGAAGTGGATGTGGACGGAAAGATTTTTACAGCGATATCAACTTTTGACCGCACGACTGCTATCTATACGATAGACCTGGAAGGCCGGCAAAAAAAAGTGGTGAGCATGGGTTTGCAGCAGGATAATTATTTCGATCATAGCAATCACCGGTTTATCTGGAGTGAGATCCGGTTTGACCCGCGATGGGTTCGAAAAGATAAAACGGTCATCGTCATCTATGATGAAAACGAAAAGAAAAAGATGGAAATCGAACCGGAGAAAGGTTATTTCACACCCTCGCTTGATAAAGGTGGTAGACGGATCGTTGCATTACATGAAAGTTGGGATGGAAAATATAATCTGCACATCGTCGATGCACGTTCGGGTGCCATATTAGCCACGTTACCAAACGAAAATAATCTCTATCTCGGTTACCCGATCTGGTCAGGTGATGAACGCCAGATTATAGCAACTGCGCGTGACAAATATGGGAGGATGGCGCTTGTAAGCCAGGACATCGGTTCTGGTGAGATTACGAATATCACGGAGTTTACTTTTTCCATTTTAGGAAAACCGAATTTATCCGGCGAGTGGATATTTCTGACGACGGATATTGACAAGCTCGATCAGGTGTTTGCAGTTGACAGGAATGAAGGAATTTTTTACCAGGTTAGTACAGGTAATACTGCTCACTATGATCCATCGTGGGATCCAATCCGCGGTGATATTGTTTGTTCAGAATATACACTTCAGGGAAGAAAGCTTGTTCGATTGCCCGGATCACCAACAACCTGGACACAGAAAAGTCTCGGCAGTGGGGTTAGGGATGTGCAGTTTTGCGCGGATGATTTATGCGGACCACTTATTCCGGATCGCCCTTTCGAAATTAAAAAATATTCTCCCTGGACCAGTGCGATTAATTTTCACAGTATTGTCGCGGGTAAGGATGGTTCAGATTATAAGATTGAAGCTCGTTCAATAAACATCATGAACAATGTTTCACTTGACCTTGGATACAAAATCTACACTGACGGCTACAGGGATCTGATTGATGGCGGGCCACTGTTCACAGGTCCTTATGCTAATCTCGTGCTTGGCATGTGGTATCCAGTCTTGTCTTTTGGTGTCAGCCAGCTCTCATCGAAACATCCGGAAAACAATAACTATACTGTCAGTAATAACCGCATCAATGCAGGTGTGTCACTTCCACTCTTTTATTCATCCGGAATTTATCAGCAAAATGTTTTTCTTTCCAGCACTTTCTTTGCGGGATTGCGTAAGCTCCGGCCGGTCATACCAGAAATCGAAGATGACAATTTTAACTATCTGACACACCAGGCTGTCGTTATTAACTCACGACGCAAGGCATACAGGCAACCTCATCCGACATGGGCTCAGCGGGGAGACATTTCTTATTCACACGAATTGAATGGCATTGAGATCTCGCAGTTTTTTGCATCAGGGGATTTAGCATTGCCGGCTTTAAATCCATCCCACTACACGCTCGTCCATGCCGAATATTTATCACAGGATACCAGTAGTGAAGTGCAATTGAGCAATTCCTATCGGGGAGCAAGAGGTTTTGATGCGATCAATTCAGATATTCAGTATGGCGGTGGCATCACTTATGGTTTTCCGATTGCATATCCAGACAGGGGTATTGGAAATATTTTCTATACGAAGCGAATACGGTTGCAGCCGTTTTTTGACATGGCATATACGAATGCAAAAAATGGTGATGATAAATGGATCCGGAGTACAGGACTGGAAGCGATCATTGATTTTGATTTTCCTCCTGTATCCATCGGCTTGAGATATGTGCGCTTGTTAAATAACCATAACGGTACCCCGGATCATTTCGAATTGTTCTTACCGGTCTCCAGGTTCTGATATGAAAGGAGTGGTCGTCAAAGTCACAGGTAGCTGGCATGAAGTCCGGCTGGAAGATGGCACAGTCATGCCCTGCAGGATGACGGGTAAGTTGCGCCTGGATGATATCAAGACGACTAATCCGGTTGGCGTCGGGGATTATGTCATCATACAGGCGGAAGCAGGGGATGATACGAAAGGGGTCATCAATGAGATTCTTCCACGCCAGAATTATATCGTGCGCCAATCACCTCGTCGAAAACATGATCTCCATCTACTTGCCGCGAATGTCGACCAGGCTATCCTGTTGACCACGATCATTCAGCCCATGTTAAAAATGGGTTTCATTGATCGTTTCCTGTTGATGACCGAGCCGCACAATATTCCCGTCATCATTGTCATCAATAAAGATGATCTTTTTACAGAAGAAGAATGGGAGATTTTCGGTGGCCTGAAAATCATGTATGAGGACATCGGCTACAGGGTCATGAGCTGCTCATCTGAATCCGGTAATGGAGTTGATGAATTACGTAATCTACTTAAAGACAAAACATCATTAGTCGCAGGTCAGTCGGGAGTTGGTAAATCCACCCTGATCAATTCGATCCAACCCGGACTAGGATTAAAGACCGACGAGATATCAGATTATTCCGGCAAGGGTCAGCATACGACTACGTTTGCTGAAATGTTTCCACTCACACTAGGTGGTTTCATCATTGATACACCAGGCATCAAAATGCTGTCTTACAACAATCTCGAACCATTGGATGTGGCTCATAACTTCAGGGAGTTTTTTGAATTATCTTCTTCCTGTCGTTTTCCAAATTGTCTTCACAAAGAAGAACCCGGATGCGCGGTGAAAGCAGGTGTTGAAAATGGAAGCGTTTCACCTTTGCGCTATGAACATTATTTACAGATCATGTCAGAGGTAGAGGATCAGAATTATTGGGAACGTCATAAAGACATGTAGGCATGGAGCATGGAGTATTGTGCGGGTCTTACGCCCGCCTCAGAAAATTCACAATGCATGTCGAAGCATAGCGAAGATCCCGCCCTTTATATAGTAATTACCTCCGATATTCATCAGGGAGAAAATTAGTTAGCGTCAATTAGCGTAATTAGCGGCTTAAAGTCTTCATAGCTCAGAACATGGAAAATGCAATCAGCGCAACTCAGCGAAATCAGCGGCTTAAAAAGCGAAAACGCTGGCCCCTCATCATCCTGATCATCCTCGGACTGATTGGCTTTGTCTACATCTTTGGACCTAAGCCATCCAAACCTGATTTCTCAAAACTTCAGGTCCGCCAATTCAACGATGATTTGAAATTGCTTGAAGACTCCATCAACAAAGCAGAAGCCGCATTACCATTGAAACCTGACAATGAAGCAAGAATTATCTGGGCACAACCTTACACACGCACGCCTTACAGCATGGTATATCTGCATGGCAATGGGGCAAGCCAGGAAGAAGGTGATCCGGTACATGAAGCATTAGCTCATCGCTATGGATGCAATCTGTATCTGTCCAGATTAGTCGACCACGGTTTGCAAACCGAAGATCCAATGGTCGATATTGAAGCTGAAGAATGGATGCAATCAGCTCTCGATGCGTTGGTGATCGGACATCAGCTGGGAGAAAAAGTTATTCTCATCTCATGCTCTACCGGCAGCACACTGGCGCTATATCTCGCCTCGAGATATCCGGACCTCATCGATGCACACATCATGTTGTCACCTAATATTGATGTGTACGATTCCAGGTCCTTTGTTTTGACACAGCCTTTTGGTCTTCAGTTAGCCCGCCAGTTGAACGGATCAAAATTTTACGGATGGAAAGCTCCAGGTCACGCACAGAAATACTGGTATACAAGCTACCGCATTGAAGGGCTTTGCACTTTGAAATCTATCATCAATGAAACGATGACGGATGAGACATTTGGAAAAGTAAAGGATCCACTGCTCATGCTTTACTATTATAAAAATGAAGATCACCAGGATAAGGTTGTATCGGTCGCACGAATGAGAGAAATGTATGCTGCACTTGGTACCGATCCCGCGCAGAAAAGAGAATTTGCTCTGGCCGATGCCGGAACGCATATCATTGGTGCCGAAATTTTTAATCAGCACCTCGAATCGGTATGGACCCCCACCACTAATTTCTGTGAAGAAGTATTAAACCTGACACCTGTCGATAGTATAGGATGGCAACCATTCCTTGATCGCAACCAGCAATAAATCCATTCCATTGGAAAATATTTTCCCTGCTAAACTTTTACTCTTTGGAGAATACACTATTCTCAACGGATCACAGGCATTGGCTATTCCTTTTGATCTTTGGCAAGGGAAATGGAAGCAAACACAATTGAAGGGGCACATCAGCATCATTCCCGAGTATTATCGCTGGCTGCATAAAACCGAATTGATCAATGATGAAGTGCTGGAGAATATTTCTGTTGATTTCCGGGAAGGATGGATATATGATTCAGATATTCCGATAGGTTATGGTGTGGGTAGTTCCGGTGCATATGTGGCAGCGATATATGACCGGTATCTGAAAGAAAGAGAACAACTTGATTTTCAAAAGACAATGGACAAGCTGGCACAGATGGAATCCTGGTTTCACGGTTCGAGCTCAGGCATGGATCCATTGGTTTCTTTTTCGAAAAAAGCCATCTACAAAGATGACCGCGGACAATTTCATCCGGTTTCTGATCCAGGATGGCCTGATGGTATTAAAGTCTATCTGCTGGATAGCGGCATTTCACGTGAAACAGGCCCCCTGGTCAACGCTTATAAAGACCTCTGCGCAGAAGCATCTTTTTCTCAAGGCATTCAACGACAATTGATCCCAATGAATGAGCATGCACTCCATGCTTATCTGAGCGGGTCCGGGGCGCTCCTGACAGATTGCCTCAGTTTTATCAGCAAGTTTCAACGCGAATATTTTCAAGCCATGATCCCGGGGAAAGTAAAAGACAAATGGGATCAACTCGTTTCATTATCGGGAGTACAGGTAAAATTGTGCGGTGCCGGTGGAGGGGGTTATTTTTTAGTGGTCTCTACTGAACCAAATATGGATCTTGCTCCTTATAGTTTGATCCCTTTAAATTGAGTTAACACCCCGGTTATCAATGTCCATTCCACGAACTGATTTTTTGCAAAGGCTGATGAAATATTGCTCCGAAGCTGAAAGGTCATCTCACGATGTGTTGGCTAAATTAGTTTCATGGGCCATTCCACCCGAAGAAGGTGAGATCATCATCCAAAAACTGAAAAAAGAAAATTTTCTCAATGACGAGCGCTATGCCAACAGCTATGTGCGGGATAAGTGGAATCTGGATCGCTGGGGGAGAATTAAGATCAGCCACGCATTGAAGCAAAAAAATATTGACGAACGTCTCATTGAAAAATTCCTGTCAGCCATCGATGAGGATGATTATCAAAAACAACTGGATGAAATCCTGCAGAAAAAATGGCGTGAAGTCAAATCGGAAAATACCGCCGGCAGTCTCAGGAGCCTGATCATGTATGCA
>JANMVA010000183.1:0-6892 GCA_031392195.1 Saprospiraceae bacterium
GTCGTACAGGATAATAATCCACTAGAAGTCGGGACTATAACAAGTGCATCACTGATTTTTTGTAATCCTGCAGGCCTTCAATGTGTTGATTGTAATCCAATCGGTGGAATTTTATTACCGGCGACAGTTGCACTCTGCGAAGGAACAGCATTCAACTCTTCTAATATAACTATTGATTTCGGAGGACCTGCACCACCGGCTTCCTTATACAGCTATTTGTATTTACTGATAAACGGAAATTCAATCATTAACAGCGGGTCTACTTTTTCTGCTTCACCACCTGCCGGATCCTATTCCATCTGCGGCATGAGTTATCTGACTTCCGATTCAATGGCCATCGATATGGTGGTGGGTACAGGAGACTATAATCAACTTGCCCAAGCAATTAATGCAGGTTCAGTATGTGGTCAACTTACTTCATCATGCATCGACTTCGATGTGCTCGCCATTCCCGATACTGTTTTTATCAATCGGAATTTATGTGAAGGAGAATCATTTTCATTCCGAGGCCAGGTCTATTCTTCCACAGGCATTTATCAACAGACGGTTAATGGCCCCGGTAGCTGTGACAGCATTTACGTTATAGATATCACCATTTCTTCTTTTAATGTCATCACCAATATCCCCGGCATACTTGATTGCGCTGCCGGAACTATTGATCTTGATGCGATCGTGACAGGGAATAATGGCCCTGTTCAATATCAATGGTCGACCAATACCGGAAATATCATTGGGCCTACGACAACTGATCAGATCGTGGTCAATCAACCGGGTCAGTACTTTGTAATCGTCAATGACGGACAATGTGTGGTGTCGTCTGAAGTAGAGGTGGTTGCAGATGATAATTTCCCTAAAATTCAATTGGAAGGTGGGACACTTACATGCTCTACTACCTCAGTACAATTATCGCCGTTGTATGTACCCACCAATGGATTGGTTTCATGGAGTGGTCCAATGGGATTTTCGTCTGATCAACCTGTGATTGATGCTGTTATTCCGGGTACCTATACGTTTACTGTTTCAACGGATCTCGGTTGTTCTGCTTCCAAAATGGTTGAAGTTGGCATTGACACGATGACCAATACACTGAATATTAACATCGTGGAAAAAAACTGCATCAACGGAATAGCTCTTATTACATTTACTGATCAGCAAAGAACTGCCGCTGTCGAGTGGGCAGGACCTAACAATTATGTTTCTAATTCATATACGGCTACCATAACAGACCCTGGTATTTATACGCTGACTGTACACTATCATAATGGCTGTCAGAATTCTACTTCATTTTTTTTCAACGGAGATTTCAACTTGCCATCTATTATTGCTTCAGCCGATGATACATTGAATTGCAATGAGACCATTCAGCTATCAGTTTCTTCAGGCACGCCCGGAGTTACGTTTGGCTGGTCGGGACCAAATGGGTTTTCCAGTAATCTGACAATGATTAATGTCAAACAACAAGGCACTTATTACGCCTATGTCTATGCTGACAACGGATGCAGGGCACAGGAAGCAATTGAAATTATTAATGGTGATGACATTTTTGATTTCCAATTGTTTTCTGATACACTTGACTGCAAGACAGATACAGTACAGCTAGGGGTTATCGCTCCTGATGCTGATCTATTTCATTGGATCAATTATCCCGGGCCAGATTCTTCACAGTCATCCATTTCTGTCTCCACGCCAGGTAATTATTATATACTAATGACCGATACGACTTCCGGATGTGTCATTGAGGCTAATATACTCATACAGACTAATTATTCTTATCCGAGCAATGGATATACCATTGATACTGTCAATTGCGTGAACCTATTTGCTGAAATTAATTTTGTTCCATTCGATGAGTTTATCTATACCGATGTTTATTTCAAGTTACCTGATGAAACGATTGTGCAAGGCACTACACTCTTTACGAATTTGCCAGGTGAGCACCTATTAATTTCTGTAGATCCTGCCGGATGTTTGGGAACCTGGAGGATTCATGTCCCTTTCGATACATTACCACCTGTTTTTTATCTCGAAGCTGATACACTTGGATGTGATTTGAACGGTGAAATCACAACCATTTTATTTAACCCATTAGCTTCCATTTCATGGTCGGGACCAAATATGTTTTCTTCTTCTGATTTGAATCCGATGATTTCAGATACCGGATTATATGTGGCAACGGGGTTTGGAGACAATGGTTGTAGTACAGTTGTGTCTATACATGTGGAGGCAGATTTTGATTTACCGCTTGCTTCGATTCAAGCTGATTCATTAGACTGTCTTTCCACATTTGCCAGATTAGAAGTTTCATCTCCTGATCAAATACTTTCATATCAATGGACAGATCCATTTGGAGCTGTTATCAGTACTGACACATTTGCCAATGCCATTTTACCTGGTGACTATATCGTTCAGGTTGAAGGAACCAACCACTGCTTTCGAGCTGATACGACAACTGTTTTGCCAGTTGTGTATCCACAAATCAGGCTTGAATCAGATACATTGACATGCCGGGAGACCAACATACCCATTGAAGCAATTGCGGATATCCCGAATCCGGTTTTTGAATGGACTGATCTTGCAGGTTCTTCTTTAGGTAATGCAGGTATATTAAATGTGACCCATTCAGGTCCATTTATTATTTCAGTAACCGGAACGAACGGTTGTGAAACCCGGGACACGATACGTGTTCCGATCGACACCGTTCCACCTGTGGCAGTGATTGAAATGCAGGGCGAAGTACGATGCCAATTTCGGGACTTTGTTCTGTCGGGTGCGAACTCGACACCGCCACAATTGGACTTTGAATGGTCTACCTCAGTGGGTTTCATCACGAGCAATAATTTACTACCAGTTATTGATGCACGCGATACAGGTTTATATGTTTTGCAAATAGAAAGCCATCATAACGGTTGTAGAGATACAGCACAAATACATGTGATTGAAGACCCGAATTCGATCACCATGGCATTTCTGGATATTACACAGGCATCTTGTGCCGGCGACTCAAATGGGCAGATACATATTGTAGCACTCCAGGGAGGAGTTTTGCCTGTATTTTCACAACTTGATGGTGGACCGCCACAGGCAGTTGGTTTGTTTCAGGGTCTGACCGCAGGCACCTATAACCTGGAAATTACAGATGCTGAAGGGTGCAAATATGACACATTGGTCACCATTGTTCCAACCAATCCATTTAACGTAGATGCAGGTCCTGATCAAGAGATATATTTAGGTGAGTCTTTTGAACTGTCAGGGTCTTCAGATATCAGCGTGGACCAAATCATTATACAGGAATGGGATTCACTGGGTTTTATATTCTGCCAGGATTGTCCCCTGTTAGTAGTCACGCCTTTTATGACATCTACTTACATCTACCGGGTCATTTCTGCCACAGGTTGCATACTGGAGGATGAGGTTACGATCTATGTAATCGAAAAGGGAAAATTCTTTATAGCCAATGTTTTCACACCAAATGGAGACAATATCAATGATGAAATCAGAATAAATGCAGTCCCAGGCATCAAAAAGGTGCGAAAATGGATCATATATGATCGATGGGGTGATGCTGTATTTGGAGCCACTGATTTTGACCCGGACGATCTTTCTATTTTTTGGAATGGCAAGACTCCGGATGGAGAGGCTCTCAACCCAGCCGTATTTCCTTACATGCTTGAAGTAGTTTTGATCAATGGAAATACGGAAGTTCACCACGGAACTATCACGCTCATCAAATAGGGGGATTTCGAAATTTTAGGGATGGTAATTAATGTGTCCTTTGCGGGTTTACATCAAATTAATCCCTGATAATTTTATTAAATTCGCCTTTCACGAGTATAATAGATTATAAATCAAGTGAACATGCATTCACCCGGAACTTTCCTCTTAAAAAGGGCCTTTCTTCTTGTTTTCATTCTGTTTTCATTGGTAAAAGTGGGTGCACAGTGCAATCCACCTGATCAATTGCCTACCGGAGAGTGTGAGACAGCCCCGCTAACCTGCCTGAATGATGCATGTTATTCGACCCAATCCAATTTCGGAGGTCCCCCCTATGACAATTTTTGCGGCCCGAATACCGTAGTTCATAATCCACAGTTTTTCCAGTTTATCGCCACTTCGACTACAGTGGAGATCCATATTCATGTTGATGATTGTGACAATGGGCAAGGTTTGCAAAGTGCGATAATAGATGGATGCCCATGGGATATCGGTGATGTCCTGGTTTGTGATCCCAATGAACCCATAGGAGGTACTATGATCCTCATTTATGATGGACTTGAAATTGACTCTACATATTATCTCATGATTGATGGTTCATCAGGAGCTATTTGCCAATACACCATTGAATTTGTAGAAGGGATTTATACTCCTGATATCACCGAAGAATTGGATCCATCTCAGACAGGCGGGGATCCCGGGATCGTTTGCCAGGGATTTGATGATTTTTTAATGGTTACCGGCCCCGAAATTGGGTTTGCCCATGGATATTATTGGGTCCTGGGTTGGAATGATGATACAGTCACATCAACTTTGCCTGAGCTCTTGATAGATATTCCGGATGATGCTCCTCCAGGTGTATGGGAAATTTGTGTTTGGGCTTTTAGTGGATGTGATACGACGAATAATGATGTGTGTTTCGAAGTTGAAATTGTCGAGGTGGATGATGAATATAAAGACCCTGCAATATTTTGTCCGGAAGTATTTCCTTTTGTGTGGCAAGGTGTGCCTATTGATGGACCCGGAGAATACAAGCAAACTTTTGACAATGAATTTGGATGCCCATATGACAGTATCTGGCCAGTAGATATCTATCCGGAAATTGAAGTGGGAGAACTCGATGTTTTATTCTGCCAGAATGATGATTTTGATCCCTACGTCTATGAAGGCGAATTCTATGATCAAACCGGAATGTATGATCTCTTTTATCCCAATATGGGACAGAACGGATGTGATTCTACTGCAGTATTAAATTTGACACTGGCCGGCATAGATGCATTTATTGAATTGACCTGTGATAATGGAGAGTTTGAATTAATGGTGCTGATTCAGGAGTTGGTTCCAACGAATGCAGATTTATCCTTTCAGTGGTATGAGAGCGGAATAGCAATCGATGAGATTAATCCTTTGCTTGTGCTCGACGGAGGTAATTATGAAGTGGAAATTACAATTGAGACAAATGCAGGATCCTGCGTTTACACACTACCCATTTTTTCATTTGATGCAGAATCGCTAAGACCGGATCCACCGCTGTTTAGTCATATGGATACATCAGTCTGTGCACAGGAAGGTGTTGTCTTTGAGGTGGTCGTTGATCCTTTTGAAGATCCTTATGAGTATGTGTGGAGTGTCACTCCGGCTACGATAGAGGTAGAACAGGATGGTTCCAGCATGGCCACATTTGATTTTTCTTTTACGCAAGGAGGCCAGGTATGCGTATATGCTATCAATGAATGTGGAGCTGGTATGCCTACGTGCTTCAATGTCGATATTCATCCCACTCCGGTGGTTTCATTTTCTTATGAATCTGATGTATGTGCTGATTCTTCAACAGTGATCACATTTACAGGAACCGCTGGTCCAAATGCCATTCCTGTTTGGGATTTTGATAGTCCTTCATCTATTGTGGGCTCTGGTTTTGGTCCATACACGATTACCTGGAATTTACCAGGTGATAAAGAAGTGAGCCTGCTCGTCATTGAGCCGGGATGCGACTCTGTACCTATTTATGAAATAGTAACGGTCTCTAACTTTTTCCCGCCAACAATCAATTGTTCTTCTACAATTAGTTCCGTGAGTTTCGACTGGAATGATGTCGTTGGAGCAAGTGGCTACACTGTTTCTATCAATGGAGGAACACCATTTTCTGTTCCAACAAGTGACTATGATACATTGGGTTTGCCTCCAGGTACAGTTATCAATATGACGTTGACTGTAATCAGTGCCGGCGCCTGTGAGGATATCGTCATGATGACTTCCTGCACAGCTGAGAATTGTCCACCACCAGTTATTATCCTAAGTGGACAGGATAGCTTTTGCCTGAACACACCAAATCCCGTCATCCTGAATGCAGTCGTTGATGGGAATCCCGGAACAGGAGTCTGGAGCGGATCTGGAATAACAGATCCGATTGCCGGCGAATTTAGCCCGGGAGTTGCAGGCTCTGGCCAACACCAGTTAACTTATACAGTGGATGTCAATGGATGTCCATTCTCAAGCCCATTCCTGGTTACTGTTTTTGATTCTATGACCGCAAACTTTGTGGTAGATCCTCTGATCTGTGTCACTGATGTCTCCAATGTAACTTATACAGGAAATGTATCATCCGGATCAGCATTTTTTGATTGGGATTTTGGTACTGCAATAGTTGTGTCCGGTTCAGGTGCAGGTCCATATCAGTTGAGCTATGCTTCTGCAGGTTCCAAAACGGTCAGATTACAGATCAGTGAAAATGGATGTTCTTCAGATATAGTCACCAATAATATTGATGTTGCTTCTGTTCTAAATGCACCTGTAGTCAATTGCAGTCCGATGACCACAAGCGTTGAATTTACCTGGATTGAGGATCCATTGCTAACCTATTTAATCAATACAATTACATCTCAAACCGGAACGCAAACCGGTAACTCAATTGAATTTTTAGGTCTTGTATCCGGTGATGTAGTTCAGATTGAAATAACAACCACTGGCAGCGGTCCTTGTCCCGCAAGAGTGGATACATTTGAATGCATTGCGCAGGATTGTCCTATGCCTTCAATTACAATTACACCGGTTCCTGATATTTGTTTGTATCCGGGGACTTCAGCAGTTGCACTCCAGGTTGATGTTCAAAATGGAAATGGGGTAGGTGACTGGTCGGGTCCAGGTGTTGATCCTGTTACCGGTATTTTTGATCCTTTTG
>JANMVA010000244.1:0-4093 GCA_031392195.1 Saprospiraceae bacterium
ATTGCTTATTGCCCATTGCCCATTGCCTATTGCTTTAAGCCCATTGCTTATTGCCTATTGCTTATTGCCCATTGCTTTGAGCCCATTGCCTATTGCAAATTGTCTATTGCTTTCCTTAGCCTCCGCCTTCGCCTTTTGGAATTTACCATAGCAGGGGCAAGCCCCGCCACTACAACTTTAATTCCTTCGCCTTCGCCTTTGTTTATGCCTTCGCCTTCGCCTTCGCCTCAGCCTTTTGTTACCATTTCCCCATAAGTCCGTATTTTGATTTTCAAATGGATCATCTGATCCAGCTTTTAGAACCTAAACCGGGGAGAATGAATAGATTAGATCGAAGTATAGCCTGCATACTTTTTGCCATTATTCCATTTATTAATTCTTTTTCACAAACTGCGGTTGTTGCTGCAGGCGGTGATGCAATAGGACCAAATGGATCTGTAGCTTATTCCATCGGCCAGTTTGATTATGATCATTATGCCGGAGAAACAGGCTCTATAAACCTTGGCGTCCAGCAACCAGATTTTATCATCATCATCGGTACAAACGAGTTTGCTGATGAATTCGAAATCAAACTTTTTCCAAATCCTGTCGGCGATGAAACAAATCTCTTATTCAAAGAGGAATCTTATCAAGAGCTCCATAAGGAACTCCGTTATGAGCTGTATGATCTGTCAGGAAAAATGGTGATGCGTGATCAAATAAATGAAAACAAAACACTTGTGCACACCGGCAACCTCATCAATGGAGAATATCTGCTACGTGTGCTTAGTGACGAACAACATCTGAAGACATTTAAAATCGTAAAATCGAATTAAACGATGAAATATAAATACCTCCTTTATATCGGGCTTTTTATTTTCAGTAGCGCAATGCTGACCGCGCAACCAGAAAAGATGAGTTATCAGTTTGTCATCCGCGATGCGGCCAATGAATTGATGAAGAATCGGAATGTGGGTGTCAAGATCAGTATCATCCAGGGTTCAACAGCCGGACTTTTGGTTTATGCCGAAACACACGCATCGACAACAAATGCGAATGGATTAGCCACGCTCGTGATCGGAACCGGAACAGTGGTGGTCGGCGCATTTGAAGGGATCAATTGGGGTGATGGTCCATATTTTATCAAATCAGAAACAGATCCGAATGGTGGAACCGATTACACGATCGTAGGAACAAATGAATTATTGAGTGTGCCTTACGCGCTCTATGCTGTGAATGGAGTAGAAGGTCCTCAGGGTATAGAAGGACCAAAAGGGGATCAAGGTGATAAAGGTGATCAGGGTGACCCCGGGCCTCAGGGACCCAAAGGTGATAAGGGTGATAAAGGAGATCAGGGGAGCATCGGATTGCAAGGACCTATGGGACCCCAAGGACCAGCAGGAGAAGTAGGTGGTGAGAACCAGCAAATCAATTTTAATGATAACGGAGAAAGTGGCGGAGATGCAGAACTTTTGTATGATGAAGTAAGCAATCATCTGACAATCGGAGCTACAGAAATCAATCCGAATGCTGCATTAGAGATCAGTTCGACTACCGGTGCAGTATTGTTGCCGCGCATGACCACAGCACAACGCAATGCAATAGATGCATCCGAAGGGATGATGATTTACAATACGGATGTTCACAAGTTCCAGGGATTTGTAGGTGATTCAGGTGTGATCACCGTTGCTGCCAGCACCCTTGCTGCAGTCACTTATTTTATCGGCGACGATGGCGTGACGACGGATTACCCGGCACAGACATTTACACCATCTGCTACAGGTTTATTGAAAAACATCGTTTTTACAGTGAGTAGTTTGTCCCCTGGTTTTCAATTGACGGTCGAGCTATACGAGGGTAATACACCAGGCATAGGTTTTTTCTTCCATTCGCAGAATATTATCATTAATTCTCTTGGAGATGTGACAGTGAACTTTCCACCTACATTTATACTACATGAAGGCCAGATTTATCATTTCATCCTGAGGCCTACAGTGGTGTCATCCAATTTTATTGGAATACTAAAAGGTGATCTGTCTGGTGATCACGATGGTGGATCACTTTTCTATTATAATCAATCAAACGGCTCATTTGATTCAGCACATCCGGATGATATTCATTTTAGTGTTCATTCACTAGTCAACAACCAGGGATGGGTTGACCTTCACTAATGATCAATTTACAAAAAGGGGCTTGTGGACCAATGGTTCATCTGTAAGTTCTCCGAGGATATTCCGGAGCGCTTCATTGATGCTGTCCATGTAATGCGCCATCCGGTAATAGGTGATGACAGAAGATAGTTTCATTTCCCCACGTTCTAATTCTTTGATCAGCTCGCGTTCGTAATCAATATAATCCTGGTATTTATCGACCACTTCATAGGCGAGTGCTTTCCATCGGCTTTTATTAAGCGCATTTGACTGGATCATTTCTATACATCGCCTCAGCATGACATTGGCATCATTGATCCGGTGGAGGAGAATTGAGCGTTGGGTTGGACCGAACCAGATTCGTTGTTGCCGTTTATCACCGATTAGTTGGTAGATCTTTTCGTATTTCGTCCGGATGGTATCGATGAGCAGGCTGATATGAAGCATGCTCTTGATTTGCTTCGATGTCAATAATGAGCTGCGATCTTCCACCAAACCAGTCAGGTAATCATTGATGGCTTTCTGATTTTGATTTAAGGTATTGAGATATTCAGCCGCCATTTTGATCTGAGCATGAAAATCAGCCTCAGTCGTGAAATTGGTGATGCGATTCAGGATGGTATTCAGGTGTTTTACCCTCAGACATTGCTGAAGGATTTCCTGTCGCGCTACAGGCAATGAAAGATCAGCCGTATTACTTCCTGTATCGATAAAAAACAATTTGCGCTGTTCACCGGCTTTATCTTTTACCGTTCTCGATGCCAGTCTAACCAATTCGGGCATCAGGATGAAAAAGATGATGCCATTGACAAAATTGAACAGCGTATAAAAAATAGCAAGCCCGATAGGCATGGCAGTAGGATCATTGTATGGATCACCCGCTCCAAACCATGTCTGCATCATCCAGCTGATAAACGGAAGAATGATAAACAAAGTCGGTAATACCCATACGACCCCGATCACATTAAACAGCACGTGGATACGGGCCGCTTTTTTTGATTCTGCATTCCCAACCCACGAGGCGATTTCAGTGGTAATGGTCGTTCCGATATTTTCACCCAGTACCATTGCAGCAGCAATATCAAATGGTAACAAACCATTGAGACACATGGTGAGCGTCAAAGCCATTGCGGCACTCGATGACTGTATTAAGGCGGTAAAAACAATACCTATGATGATAAATAATATGATGGAGATCAATCCATGATCACCGAGCTGGCTAAGAAAAGACATGATCTGCTGATGCTTCTGCAGATCCGGCACTACACTCTTCAAAAACTCAATTGAGATCAGTAATAAGGAAAACCCGATCGCTGTTTCAGCCCAATGCCTGTACTTCCCGTTTTTGAGAAATAAAAATGGCATGGCCAGAGCAATCATGGGAAGGCAAAGAGTGAAAAGGTTTAGCTCGAAACCCAGGATCGTGACGATCCAGACAGTCACTGTCGTCCCAAGATTAGCACCAATGATGATCCCGGCAGCAGCCATCAGGGAAATAATCCCCGCATTGACAAAACTGATTGTCATGACTGTCGTTGCGGAACTTGACTGTATAGTCGCAGTTGTAAAAAAACCTGTCAGAAACGAAGAGAACCGATTGTGCGTGACACGCTGAAGGGCCTCTCTCAATTGAGTGCTGGCCACGCGCTGCACCCCCTCGCTCATCACCTTCATCCCATAGATAAAGAGGGCAAGCGCACCAAGGATTTGCAGAATTCCATACCAGCAAAATTCAACCATGTGGTCAGATTTATTTGCGTGCCGACATCCTTGCAGATGCGCTCGGGGTAAAAATCAAAACAATTTTAATCAATAACATCCTCATTTTCATTCCGATGAATAAGATTAAAGGATAGTTATCGGGCCAATATAGCCCCGCTCTGCCGAAAAAATGTACTTTTGTATCCCGTAGCAGCATCCACCAATCCATGGTTAAATACATCTTTGTTACGGGCGGCGTCACG
>JANMVA010000310.1:0-9199 GCA_031392195.1 Saprospiraceae bacterium
GTCCAATGGAAATTTCAGCAGTAGGCCCTGATGGGACTCATGTTGCGATTGCTCCTCCGGGGATTACGCATCTCAAAACATTTTTTACAATTCTTCCGGGTGCATGGCACATTACTGTGCGTGATATGAGCCTCACACATGCATGCAAGGAAGAAAGTGATGTTGTAGTGGATGATAATACATTTATAATGGCGCTGGATGACACCTATTCATCATTACTGGACCAGCCGGTCAGTGGGAATGCATTGGATAATGATAATGGCATTCAATTAGCAATCATCAGTTTTACGCAGCCCGCAGGAGGTACACTGATTATGAATGAAGACGGTAGTTTTATTTTTACACCTCCCGCCGGTGTTACAGGGCAGTTCACATTTCAATATACTGTTCGGGATACATGTGGCTATGAAACAACGGCCAATGTTACGATTACCATCAACTCAGCGGACTGTATTTTTGAAGCAACGTTTACATTAGTTCCATCCAATTGTGGATTGATGAATGGAAGCATCACAACGTCGATCATACCATCCGCCACATATGTATTTGTATGGTCGACCGGCCTGATGACGCAAAACATTATCAATCTTCCGGCAGGACAATACAGCGTGACCATCACCAGTGTTGATCTGAATTGTAATAAAACGTATGATGTGGTGGTAGAAGAAATTCCTAATACCTATATCACAACGGTAACAACTCAGCCAGGTAATTGCATCGGAGAAGGAGATATCATTGTGATCGTCACGACACCCGGAATCGGACCACTGCAGTTTTCAGTTACAGGGCCCGAAGGCAACTTCCAGTTTACATTACCTGCCGGCAACCACAATCTTTCGGCATCCATGAATATTCCATCAGGCGACTACACGATCACTGTGTTTGATGTTGGAGCTGGTGAGCAATGTAGCCAGACAGTGAATGTTACTGTGCCGGACAATACACCGGTACCGAATGCTTTGGATGATTTTTATGAAACGGCATTCAATACATCAGTCAGTGGTAATGTGTTAGACAATGATTCCGGACTGGATTTAACCCTAACCGGTGTCGATCAAATTTTTGGGGGCACTGTCAGTTTCAACATTGATGGCACTTTTACCTTCATTCCTGATGAAGGTTTCAACGGGTTAGCTTCTTTTGTTTACACAATGACTGATGCATGTGGAACAACCACAACAGCTATTGTGGAAATATTGGTGGAGATGGCCTTTTGTGATTTCACAGTGACTTTTTTTAATGTCAATGCTTCATGTGGGTTTAATAATGGCGAAAGTGAAGTCATCCCTGAGCCATTTGGAGATTATTTCTACACGTGGAATACGGGCGATACAGGTCCGCTCGTCAGTGGTCTGTCTCCCGGGAACTACGCTGTGACTATTGAAGATGCTGAACTTGGATGTTTCCTTGAGTTTGATACGGAAATTTTGGAGGACCCGGCTTCATACATCAGTAATGTGGAAGTGATACAGCCTGTGTGTCCTTCCGGTGGTGATATTCTGTTCGATGTTTCGTCTCCGGGTGGAGGTCCGTTTGAAATCACCATCTCACATCCCAATGGGATAGAAGTGATTATCGTTGGTGAGGGACAGGTCATCCTTTCCGATTTTATTTCGATCACGGATGGTGATTACCATATCGAAGTATTCGATGAAGAAGCGGGGCCTTCATGTCTCGAAGAGTTTGATGCAAGCATCACCGGTACTGTCATGCTTGAGATTATGGTCGAAGCCATTATTCCGCCGTCAGAGCCAAATTTGATGGATGGGGGATTTTCAATTGTAGTGACCATGCCTGGTGAATTTCCGTATTTAATTTTTGTGAATGGTGATTTGTTCGGAAGTGCAAGTGATAATTTTTTTACAGTCGGAGGATTGGGAGCAGGTGATTACACTGTTCAGATCCGTGATGCCAATGGATGCCTGTCGAATATCCTGGAGATCACGATCCCATTTCCCGGGATTATTGAGATGCAGTTTGGTTTTAGTCTGATTGCACAAGGTGAATCACCTCATAATAACGCTGAAAAAACGCAAGGTTCAGATCAACCTGTTGTTGGATCTGCTGTTCATCTTGCCTTGCAGTATCCCATAGCTGGCTTTCGGCAGGAAAGTAAAATCACTGCGATCATGAAAACCTCGGGAGCCCGATATCGCTTTTCGCAACTCACAGAAATATGGAAGTTTGAAAATCAGGGAATGCGTTTTGATATCCATGGTGGGCTCACTATGGATGTAATGAATCATGAGCCTGCAATGGAGTTTTGGACTGTCAGATGTAAGTTGGATCAACGGGTAGGGGATTTTCTGACAGTGTTTGGATCGATGACCCTAATGGGTTGGCATAAATTGGAAGTACCTGTTTTGGAGATTGGGGTGAAATCGCGGGGGAGTAATTATAAAACGAAATAAAAAATTGGCATTGAAGCCGAAAACAATTTGTAAAGAGTGCTGCTTCGAAACCTGTGTTGCCATTAATTTATACGGTTCTGGAATATTCTGCGCAATGGATACTATAAAATTTAGAGTCGGCATGAATGAAAAAAGACTATTAAAAATTGAGGCCTCATCAATTGCAGGTGTGCCCGATCTTCGTCAGGAGATTGAGAAAATCGAATGTATTCACAGAAGTATCATCATTAAAATCCTGGTTACATCCTGAACATGTATCACCGAATGCAGCAAGGAATAAAAGGAAGTCATTTGTATTGACAATACCATTATTATCAAGGTCCTCGCGGATACACCGGACAGTGATCTCGATGAGTGAGGATAATCCGCTGGCTCCATAGCTGTCAATTGATTGAGCATGCAATGTGTATTGACCCATCGGTAAGTCCACAAGACTGGCGTTTTGATAAGGGAGAAAAGAGTCTGTGCCGATGATATTCATATCCAGGTAGAAACGGAGTTCTGTTATATTATTGTCCTGATCTGTTGCTTCTGCATATACCGGGATCACTTGCGGATCGAATAGGATAGCACCATTGACCGGATTAATAATGATACAGATGGGAGGTGAATTAACCTGAATATACACCGGCAGTGAAGTGGTCGAAGCACCGTACGTATCGATCGCCCGCGCTGTCAGAATAAAGTTATCTGAGGTGTTAATTTGGAAATGGAAAGTGTAGGGCATCGTATTATCCGAACCGACCAGTAGCCCATCCTTGTAAAATTCTACAATGCTGATATCGCCCGTACTGTCCGATGCACTCACATGGATGTCAAAACTTTCATCGCTGTTGAAAAGCGAATTGTTAGTGGGGCTGCTGATCTCACATGTAGGTGCATCATTCGCATTGGCCATTCTGACAAAAATCCGTGGATGATTGATACCACCGTCTCCAGAGATAGAAAAATTTCCATGGATCGTGATATCATCAAACAAACTATCGGCATCTTCAAACACCTGGCTAAAGGGTACTTCGCTGGAAGAAGAAAATGACCCAAAGTTTACATCATTCAATGTAAAGTCCGTTACAGAGGCAGTAAAGCCTGAATTTGAACCTTGTCCCCAGATATTGACATATTTAAATCCTTTCCCGATCAGGGACGAAGCTTCATTCGACACAGACTCTTGTGCATCGTTATAATCACCATCGCGGTTAAAATCGATTTTCCACGTGCTCGCACCAGTCGCCACTGTGTATGTAAAGTGAAACGAATGAATGTCTCCATATTGGTTTCCATTAGAATTCCAGATGGGTGATCCTGGCGGATTCATTTTCCATTGGGTTCCACCCGGCTCTCCGGGTGGTGGAGTGCTGGGTGTATAGAGTGCGCCCTCAAAGCTTCTTTTTGCATTCAGGATGTGTGCTTCGATTTCAATAACGGAAGGAAACTCATCATCGGACATAAAAGGCTGAGCCAAAAGAAGAGAAGGAAGCCATGCTGTAATAACTAAAAGGATCAGGAAGATTTTTACCGCGAGGCTTTTTTGGACTTTTCCGGTTAGTTTGAATAACCATTTTTTTCTTTTAGCAAACAACAGTTGTGCGGTAATTGAAGAATTCATCAGGATGGGTGTAGAAGTGCTAAAGTTAGAGAGATGGATATTCCTGAGGCTATTACCAAGGTCATTTTTGTGTTAATAAATTAATAGCTGCATGTTGGATGATGAAAGTGAAGTAGATATGAAAAAATATTTTACATCGCACCATAACTTTACGTGGGGAATCAAAAAATTTACATTCACTTCCTTACGATAAGTTTCTGATTAATTAACACCCATTCTGCACGTCCGGTGTCAAGTATAGATACCTTCGCCCATCGCTATTCATAAGCAGATATTTTATTATATAAAACCACTGAGTCATGGCACTACAACGCATCGCTATTCTTTTTTTGTTGCTCCAGCAAACGATAATGCTGCATGCAACCATTCCTTCGCAACTGCCTGCTCCTGCTATATTAGAGCACAATCTTGTGGATATTGATTCGTCGGATATTGTCATATTCAACCTTGGACAGGTATACCTTGCTGCGGCCGATATTATTGAGATACCGGTATTTATTGAATCTGATGAGGATATCAATACACTTGATTTTTCCATGTCCATCAATGTTGAGAATCTCGAGTTTCTTTCTGTTATTGATCATACAGAAGAATTGCAATATGCTGCATTCTTAAATCCCAATGACCTGAAGCTGAGGTTTACTTCCAATAGTTTTACAATCTATCCTGTCGGCTCACAGAAAGTTGTTTCCATCCGGTTCAAGGTCCTTTCAGGAACAGTGTATCCCACTGATTTTGAAAATATTGTTGCTTACCTCAACGGTGATAAATGTTCCACTGAATTGCTTGGCGCTGATTTCGCACTGAGCAACAAGGAAATTGAAGTCGTAGAAACGCTTGCCATCCCCAATCCTGCATGGGATATTATTTTCATTCAGGCTGAACAGGAAGCTAGACTTGATTTGTTTGACAGCCAGGGGAAAACAGTTATTCGCAATCATTACCTGGAAGGCGGCACCACCACGAGCCTGGATGTGCACTATTTACCCAGGGGATCCTATACCATTCGCATTGTTTCAAAAGACCAGTCTGTGAAAACACAAAAAATAATACTGCAGTAATTCAACATATGCTAACCACAACGCTGCTGTTCATTGCTAATTCCTAAACAATTAAAATAAATAACCTGATGAAAATACTTTTTACCCTCGCTTGCTCCCTCTTTATCTGCATGCACTTGTCGTCTCAGAACGGACTTGAGAAGATCATCGTTGAAAAATATTATATCTCTGATGAGAATGATAAAACCGTAGATGGTGATGGAGGAGAGTTACCCGTTAATTCAGTGACATACCGGGTTTATGTTGATATGCTACCCGGTTATATTTTTCAGGCTGCGTTTGGTACACCCGAACATGAAATGAAAATTGCATCTTCTACCAGGTTTTTTAATAATGAAGATAGAGGAGCCGGTCATCCAACCTATACCAGGGCACAGGCTCAAAAGAATACAGTCATGCTTGATTCATGGTTGTCAGTAGGTGCAGCTATGAAAGATTATGCAGGCGTACTGAAGCATCATGATAACAGTGTCAATACCATTGTCAATTCAGATGGTGTCCTCCAGAACGAGCATCCTGAAGCTGGTATACCGATCAAAGCGGAAGATGGTGCTGTATTGGCCACCGTACAACCTGTAACAGTCGTTGGTTTTTCAGATACGGATCTGACCATATTTGAATCCTCTAATGATGCACCCATTCCTTCTGTCATGAGCACACGTGATGGTGCATGGTCTTCCCTGGCCGGTTCAAGGGGAGCTGATACGACAGAAAATATTGTGCTGATTGGTCAATTCACAACAGACGGCATTTTCGAATTTGAGCTTAACCTGCAGATCAGGAATCAGCAGACATTGGGTGTTGAAAAGTATGTAGCCCGCAACCCTGTTGCAGATGAAATTTTGTTCGAGACCCTGATCCATATTGATTCACTGGGCTTAATATCATCTACTGACGAGTCCATCAATATTACCGATGAGATTACTGCATTTCCAAATCCAACATCAGGCAACCTGTCATTTCAAATCGATCAGCAGATTCCTTTAATTGGAGTTCAGAACCAATATATGCTCAAATCAGTAAATGGTGATGCGGTGATGAAAGGAAAGATCACTGATCATTTGACTTCGATCGACATCAGTCATCTTTCACCTGGTGTTTACGTTTTATTAATAGACCTCGATCATATATACAAGGCATCAAAGAAGATCATCGTGACTCCATGATGGACATGGAGGTAGGATAGCTACGATTTTAATCTTGTCTTTCAAACACAATCGAAACCTGATGACTCATTTAAGGTACTGGCTTTGCCTTGTCATTTTTGTCACTTCATCGACCTGGATCTTCTCACAGGGAGTTGTGCGGGGCAAAGTAACTGATGAAAATGGCGAGGCTTTGATCGGGGTTTCCATTTATATTAAAGAAGAACCGGCTCGTGGTGTTTCAACAGATCTGGATGGAGTGTACACACTTCAGCTTGCAAGTGGAGATTTGTTTACACTCGTTCTGAATTATGTGAGTTATACGCCGCTTGAAGCACCGGTACAAGTCACCAACGGAGAGGTGAAAGTGTTGGACTTCGTCATGAGCTCATCATCTGTGACACTCAGTGAAGTTCAGGTAGTTGCCAAGCAGGAGAGAAAGAGCCAGTACTTCATGGAGAATATCAAAAAGAGATCAGCAACAACCCTGGATTACATGTCGGGCGATCTGATGAGTAAAATTGGTGATAACAATGTCTCTGCTGCCATATCGCGTGTGACCGGTGTTGCAACCAATGGCAACTTTATTACGGTCCGTGGTTTGGGAGACAGGTATGTGCAGACGACTGTCAACGGATCATTAGTTCCTACTTTAGATCCTTTTACGAATAATATTAAACTCGACCTTTTTCCTTCGAGCTTTGTAGACAATATCATCATCACAAAAACGACAAGCCCGGATATTCAGGGTGACTGGTCGGCGGCATACATTTCGATCGAGACAAGGGATAACCCGGATAAACTGTCAATTGCAGTAGAGTCAAAATTTGGGTTTAATCCCCAGTCATCCTTTAAGAAAATTATCACAAACGAAACCAGCAAAACAGATTGGCTTGGTTTTGATAATGGATTCAGAGATGTCGATCATGCTCAGTACACACGGGTAAATGCTACGCCTACGACCTATGAGGAATTTTGTGCATTAGGCCTGGAAAGTTATTTCAAATCTATTGGCGTTACGGAGAGTTGGAACGCTGGCAGTGATATAGGCAATACGTATTTTAAACTGGGACTGGTACAGTTGGGATTATTGGGAAAAGCATATATCAATGATGAGCAATCATTCAACAAGGCCATCGAATTATACAATAGTGGTGATTACCGGAATGATGCGTTTAAGGTACTCAATCAACAAGCAGAAGAGTCACTCAATGATTTTGCCAATAACTGGAATACATTTGAGAGAACCGCTCCCATCAGTTTTTCGCAGACCTTTTCCATTGGCAATCAATCCATATTGTTTGGTAAGGCATTTAGTTTTCTGGGCGGATTCAGATATGGTAACAGTGTGCAGTATGATCCGAATTCCACACTCACCCGAACAATTCTATCCTCTGTAGATTCATTAGGAAATCCGTTTTTTATACAGCATTACCAACAGAAGTATGCTAAATACTCATCAGGGTGGACGGGTCTGCTGACTGCAAATCTGAAATTGAATGCAAACAACAGTTTTACTTTCATGTTTATGCCCAACCTGCTGGGTACAAATAATATCCGGGAAGGAGTAGATCAGGTCGGTGCCAATTCGTACCAATACTCATATCTGCAAGGCCAATTCTATGAAGAGCGTGCACAGTATGTCTATCAGTATAAATCGGAGCATTATATTCCGTCCTACAGTGCCCGGTTACATTTTTCGTGTTCGTATGCAGATGGATCGAGCAGTGCTCCGGATTTTAAAAGCTTGCAATATTTTTCTGAAGATGCTGTCAATTTCACCTTGGACAAAACCATTTCCAATGTCCGTCGCAATTTCAGATATCTCGATGAAGATATCTTCGATGGGAAAGCTTCTGTAGAATTCCAATTGGGAGATCGGCCGGCCTATGTCAATAAGCTAGAGGTAGGAGGATCGTACACAGAGAAACAACGAGAATTTCTTCAGCATGATTACTTGCTTCAGTTGGCTGGTGGGGTCGTACCTACATTCAGCAACGGCAACCTGAATGAATTATTCAATGATCAGAAGTTTGACATTCGAAGGGATCCGGTCAGTGGACTTGAGCGGATCGATTTGTTCTACAGGAAGTTTGATGATCCGGCCAATCACACAATCGGGTTTACAAAAGTTTATTCCGGATTTGCCATGCTGGACAGATCGATCACGCAGAAGATCAGGATCAGTGGTGGATTGCGCGCTGAGTATTCACGGATATTCAGTGATGCTGAAAGTTTTTATGCATTGGGATACGCACCTGATGATCTCAGAAGAAAGTCACCGGAGCAATCATTTATCCTGACCCCGAGCAGGATTGATCAGTGGAATATTCTTCCGAGTGTCAACGGTATCTATCAGCTTCGACAGGATGAGATCTCACCTTCCAATCTTCGTTTCAGTTATAGCCGCACCATAGCGCGTCCCAGTATCCGGGAATATACAGAATCGATTGTCCGCGATTTCGAACTCAATGATGATGTCTTTGGAAATGCGGATCTGAAGTTTGTAGAGATTGACAACTTCGATTTCAGATATGAAAACTATTTGAAATCAGGAAACTACTTTTCCATCAGTGTCTTCTACAAGGATTTTAAAAACCACATCGAGCTCACCAGCTCCAATTTTGGTTTTACCTGGGCGAATGCGGATCAATCACATGTCTATGGCCTGGAAGTGGAAGGAAGAATAAAGCTGACACCACAACTCGAATTCAGATCCAATATTTCTGTTGTTAATTCTTATACGAAAGTTGAAGACCGCAGGCTAAGCATAGAGGATGGTGTTAAATCCTGGGAAGTGATCGGCATCATCGAGCGGACGATGTTTGGACAGGCACCCTTTGTCATCAATAGCATTTTAAATTATACTTCGAATGCCGGATTTTCTGCTTCGTTTAGTTACAATGTTCAGGGGCCAAAGCTGGTACTGACCTCAATCGACAGTTCTCCCGATATCTATGAAATGCCAAAGCATCT
>JANMVA010000312.1:0-4112 GCA_031392195.1 Saprospiraceae bacterium
CTGACCGGCCCGAGCGCTTTTTTGTCAGTGAGATCATTCGCGGTAAAATACTGGAGCTGTACAGGGAAGAGATACCCTATACCTGTGAAGTAGGAATTGAAATGTTCTCTGAGGGTGAAAGTAAAAGTGGTCCTATCACACGGATCTCAGCAGCTATTTATACAACAGATGACAGGAAAAAATCGATCATCCTGGGCAAGGGTGGTTCTGCCATTAAACAATTGGGTGTAGAAGCCCGCAATGAAATTGAATCTTTCCTCGGTAAGCGCGTATTTTTGGAGCTCACTGTTAAAATACGCGATAACTGGCGCGATGATGACCAGGCATTAAAATCGTTCGGTTACCAGAATTAATATGTCAAATATTGTAGCAATTGTAGGGAGGCCCAATGTGGGCAAATCAACCTTATTCAACAGAATGGTGGGTCAACGCCAGGCCATCACCGATAATATCAGTGGCGTCACACGAGACCGCCAATATGGATCCGGTTATTGGAATGGTAAAACATTTACAGTCATCGATACCGGTGGCTTTGTCAAACATTCTGATGATGTCTTTGAAGCCGCCATTCGCGAACCAGTGGATATTGCCATTGAAGAAGCATTGGTGATCATTTTTATGGTGGATGTGATGACCGGAATTACGGATCTCGATGCGGAGATTGCTGACAAGCTTCGGAAGTCTAAAAAGAAAGTACTCCTGGTAGTCAATAAAGTTGACAATCATGAAAGATCCATGGCTGCGAATGAATTTTGGGCTTTGGGTTTTGAAGACACTCTTTTTCTATCCTCTATTTCAGGAAGTGGCACAGGTGAAGTATTGGATGAAGTTGCAAAAGAATTAAGCGGAGATGAAGAGGAAGTCATCGATATTCCAAAGCTCGCTGTCATAGGTCGTCCCAACGTGGGCAAAAGTTCTTTTATCAATGCCCTGATGGGTGAGTCTCGTCATATCGTTACCGAAATAGCAGGAACAACCCGCGATTCAAATCAAACCCGCTATAATAAGTTCGGTAAAGATTTCATGATCATCGATACGGCCGGCATGCGCAAGAAAAGTCAGGTCGAAGAAAATCTGGAATTCTACAGCGTCATCCGGACAGTCAAAGCGATTGAAGAGTCAGATGTCTGCCTGTTGATGATCGATGCAACATCAGGGCTTGAAAGCCAGGATCTCAGCATTCTGCAGATCGTGCTTCGTCGACATAAAGGCATCGTGATCATTGTCAACAAATGGGACCTGATCGAAAAAGAAACGAATACGGCCCGGGATATGGAAGCTATCATCAGGCATAAGATGGCACCATTTACGGATGTACCGATCTTGTTTATTTCTGTCCATGATAAACAACGAATTTATAAAGCCATCGAAATTGCATTGCAGGTTGCTGAAAACAGGTCCAGGAAAATTGCCACACATACTTTAAATGAGCTGATTGAAGAGGCTATTCAAAAGCAACCTCATCCCAGCTTCCGAGGTCACCTGATTAAAATCAAATACAGCACTCAATTGCCTTTACCCTATCCTGCATTTGCATTGTTCTGCAACTATCCTGAAGAAGTGAAAGAAAATTACCGCAACTTCCTGGAGAATCAGATCAGGGCAGCATTTGCCTTTACGGGTGCGCCTATCCGGATTTTCTTCAGGCAGAAATAAATTGAAAGCTTCATCCTTATGAACATCACGAAAACCGAAATCGAAGGATTGCTGGTCATCGAGCC
Organism: Saprospiraceae bacterium; assembly: GCA_031392195.1. GTDB lineage: Bacteria > Bacteroidota > Bacteroidia > Chitinophagales > Saprospiraceae > Opimibacter. Next base: position 1,722 of record JANMVA010000312.1, read on the forward strand.
AAAAATTTTTACGGATGACCGCGGTTATTTTTTTGAAACCTATCATACTCAACGGTATGCTCTTCCGGATGCACATGAGTTTGTCCAGGATAATGAAGCAAAGTCGGATAAGGGTGTCCTTCGTGGATTGCATTTCCAAACCGGCGACCATGCTCAGGGTAAATTAGTGAGGGTTGTGAAAGGTGCTGTCTATGATGTCGCTGTTGATGTCAGAAAAGATTCGCCAACGTTCGGACTCTGGTATGGCATTCTGCTTTCAGGCGAAAATAAAAAACAATTGTGGGTACCTCGCGGTTTCGCCCATGGATATCTGGTGCTGGAGGATGAAACGATTTTTAGCTACAAATGCGATAACTACTACAACAAGGCTGCTGAGCAGGGCATACGATATGATGATCCTGAGATCGCTATTAGTTGGCCTGATATTGGCATTACGTTCCAGGTATCCGAAAAGGATAGTTTGTTAGGCTCCCTTTCATCTCTTGTGTTATGACATCAGTTATTATCAGTGGAGCAAAAGGCCAATTGGGCAAGTCACTTGTTGAACGACTAAGCTTTAAGGAAGACTATGGTGTGTTTTCCTTCGATCGCTCACAGGTTGATATTGCAGATCAGGATAAAATCCACCGCACACTGGCTGCATTACCTCAGGTCCGGTATTGGATCAATTGCGGTGCATATACGAAAGTAGATGCTGCCGAATCCAATGAAAAAGAAGCGACACTTTACAATGCGCTGGCACCGGGTTACCTGGCTCGTGCATGCTGGGAAGCAGGTGTACATCTCTTTCATTTTTCTTCTGATTATGTCTATGACAATCAGTTGCATCGTCCATTGAAAGAAGATGATCCCACGCAACCCAAAGGTATATACGCAAAAACAAAACTGGAAGGTGAACAGGAAGTGATCTATTCCGGTGCAAGCCATACCATTATTCGCACATCATGGGTGTATGGACCGGGCGGTCATAATTTTGTCAACACAATGCTTCGCCTGGGCAAATCAAATGAAGAAGTCCGGATTGTGGGGGATCAGATTGGATCACCTACATACACGATGGATATTGCTGATGTGATCAAGGACCTGATCACAATTCATATTGAGGAGCATGAGAGTAAAATTCAGGGTGTATTTAATTTCGCGAATGGCGGTGAAGTGAGCTGGGCAGATTTTGCAAGAGCCATATTCAAACATGCCAATCTTCATTGCAATGTAAAGACGATCACCACCGCAGAATTTAACGCAACAGCTCCTCGTCCTGCCTATAGTGTTTTGAATTGCGAAAAAATATCAGAGCTCCTTTCTTTCCAGATCCCTCACTGGGAAGATGCCCTTCAGCGATATTTGCTGTTGGTCTAAAAAAAACAACCTTCAGTCCGGTTTTTTGCAATAATTTATTTTAACGCCTCTTTGTAGCATTAATCTAACATTCGATACCATGCTACCGAAATCAAATTTTCCAAATCTTATTCTCCTGACCTTTCTATTGATTGCATGCTCAGGAAGAAATAATGTTGAAAGCCAGGTCGCTGATTCCGATATCGTGCGCAAAATTTCTGCTGGAAATTGCGAGGATTGCGAATATATGTTTGAAGGAATTCCTAAACACATCAATGCAATCGATACATCGGATGGATGGTCAGAGCCGGGCCAAAAACTTTTAGTATCTGGAAAAGTTTTACACCTCAATAATACTCCTGCAGCCGATGTCCTGATCTATTATTACCATACCGATCAGAAAGGATATTATGCCCCGGGCAATAAGAAAGATGCAGGCTCCAGAAAACATGGCCGTCTCAGAGGATGGATCAAAACAGGTTCTGATGGGACTTATTCGCTTTATACGAATCGCCCTGCCCAATACCCTGGAAATAAAATTGAAGCGCACATCCATGTCATCGTGAAAGAACCGGATATGAATGAACCCTATTGGATCGATGCATTCCTCTTTGATGATGATCCGCTTGTCACAACAGAATTAAGGAGTCGACTGGATAACTACGGGGGAAGTGGCATTTTGACGACCCGGCTGGATGGGGATTTGCAAGTCGCAAATCATGATATTATACTGGGCAAAAACATACCCGGATACCCCGCATCAAAATAACTATCGTTGCCAGGGGCAACCGTTGCAAGGTGTTTTCTCCTGCAACAAGAAAATTCATTGTTGACAGGACTTTTCTCATGCAACAAGCAAACAGGTTTTCATTGCCAGGAGCTCCCTCCTGCAACAACGATCGTCAAATGGTCATTTGACGCCTAATAACTACTTTTCACCCAACAAACCCCTCCTACCCCCCGTTTTTCTCTATATTTATCTATAGAAATGGTCAGGTATTTTATTCTCATAACTCTACTCGGTTTTCTGACCGGTGGAAAACTTTGGGCTAC
>JANMVA010000322.1:0-9423 GCA_031392195.1 Saprospiraceae bacterium
TTTGGATTTTAGATTTTGGATTTTGGATTGTAATGTTTTAATCCAAAATCCAAAATCGGCAATCGAAAATCGTTTTCTTACCTAGCTTCATCACCTCGATCCTCCTCGGATCCCGGTAATGCTGCTTGTCCTGCCTTTCAATGAACTTTCTTTTTTCAAACCCCATCCGCTCAAAATCCTCCTTCTTCAATACCGGCTGCAAAACGGGACGGCAAAGATATAATTCTACGTGAATTTTTAATACAATTATCGCATTTGACCAGGGTTTGCAGGGTACAGCCCGACACGCACCCCCTTCAAAAGAAAACCACTGAGGACAGAATTCCCAGACTGATTTATACTGAATTACATCTTTTGCAAACCACTTCAATGGAATGATTTCTGTACAGCTCCGCACTGCTGAAAACATTTTCCAAAAAAAACAAGTTTATCCCCCTTCAAGCCGCGAAAAAGACCGCAAAGACGTTAGTTAAAAAAATAGATGAAGTTTTTATGTAATATAACAAATTCATCGTATAATTGCCTTATTCTCAAACCTTCTAATACAAAACGTATGAAAAATTTAATGAAATTTACACTTACAATTTTTAGTTTTCTATGCCTTACCCAGGTTTCTGCCCAAACTGTAGGCAAAGGCGCATGGATGGTGGGTGGATCTGCCGGATTTAACATCCAGTCCATAGAAGATGTCGATGACTCCCAGACCACCATTTTCCTAGATCCCACGCTTGGTTATTTCATTGCAGATGATTTAGCGATCGGGTTACATTTAGGATTTACGAGCACTAGTTTTGCGGGCAATTCAACATCTACATTCGGCCTCGGCCCGTTTGTACGTTATTATTTCGTCGATCCAATTTTCATTCAGGCTGGTGTCGACCTGGATTTAAGTGACAATGGAGGCGATCCCAGATTTGGAGCATCAGTTGGTTACTCATGGTTTCTCAATGATGGATTAGCTATTGAACCTGCTTTATATTTTAACACTGGCAACAGTGTCTCTAACTTTGGACTAAGCATAGGAGTTCAGGGTTTCACCAATCATACACACGGAATGGAATAAGCTATTTCCATTTTTTAAGTTAAAAAAGGCCGTCCGATGGATGGCCTTTTTTTTGCCCTGCTTTTAACACTTATCCCAGGCTTTCTTTACATTTTAAAGAAATTGTGTAAATAATTAGCCTGTTTCTCCCGTTACTTTTGCCTTACCCCGATCAACCATCTGTTTCCTCCTCTTTACGATGACTTTCACTAAATAGTTGGTTCGCATAATTCCAAGCTAAATCATAACCCCCAATAGCCAAGCCATTATTGAACCCATACGCATAAACTAATGAATACGAAATTTACTCTAACAGACACCCTTTGCGGAGCATCCCTATTTGTGATGGTCCTGATGGCAAGTGGGCCAAAAGAGGGTCGTGTCCTCTCTGAACAAGGAATCACCGTTGTCAACCACGATTGTTCGAGTATAAACGAAAGTGATATGACTTTTGGAGATCTGAAGAGCTGCGGTTTGTAAGATTATCATAATGATCTAAGGAAAAAAACTCCGCACGCTTTGCTTGCGGAGTTTTTTTATGCACGGATCTCTCAAAAAAAGTTACCTGTCAGGCATCTCTCTTTTATCATTTGGTATCCTGCAAAGAACGAAGAACATAATTGTGCTCAAACGAAAGGATTGAGGCATACATTTCCTCAAGATTAACGTTTGCAGATTGAGTGATTTCGTATATTTCATGCCAGGAAATGGGTCGGCTTCCCCTAAAAATGGGCAATTCGCCTGCTTCTCAATGGCTTACATATTGAATTATTTTCTAACTAACTTTCTGTCTATTCAGGAATCTTTACAGGTAACGAGGCTATGGTAAAAAGACTGGCATTTTATATCTCACTGCTTAGCATTTTAACAGTGACATCTGTTAGTGGACAGGACATCCACTTTTCCCAATTCTACATGTCACCCCTGACATTGAACCCGGCACTGACGGGTGTCATGAATTGCAATACCCGGATCGTGGGTAACTATCGTAATCAATGGGCTTCTGTCTTAGGAAGAGAAGCATATAATACATACAGTATTTCCTATGATCAGAAACTTCCTGTAGGACGTTATGATTATTTTGGATTTGGTGGTAATGTGTGGACAGATGTGGCCGGTTCTCTTGATTTTCAAACACTTACCTTGAAATTATCAGGTGCCTATAGCCGTCGTGTAGGTGGTGACCGCAGAAAATCGCATCATGTTGTCATCGGCGCAGAAGCTGGTGCTTCCCAGAGGAGCATTGACTATACCAACGCGCGTTGGCCAATCCAGGTAACAGATGGGGAATATAATCCAGACATTCCATCCGGAGAAATTGATCTTCCTGATAACTTCCTTTTTGGTGATGTAGGCGTGGGTGTACTTTGGTTTTCTGTCCTCAGAAAGAATACTAACTTCTATATCGGTGGTGCATTTAATCACCTAAATGGTGCAAACCTGTCCTTCTACCGCCCCGATGCAGTTGAAAAATATTACACCAAGTCTGTCCTCCATTTTGGTGGAGAATTCCCAATGGGCGGTGGCAATGTGTCCCTGGTTCCCGGTGGTGTATTTTTCAAACAAGGCCCTTCACTGGAAATCAATGTAGGTAATAGCTTCAGGTTCAACCTGGACAATGGCGGAGAAGATCAGTCATTCCAGTTTGGAGCGTGGATGCGTCTTGCACGCCATTTCGAAAAACCACTTCTTGTGGATGCAGCTATCCTTTCTACCCGATTTGATTATGGAAACTGGGGAATTGGATTTAGCTATGACATCAATCTTTCCAGTCTTTCAGCTGAAAGCCGCGGAAATGGTGGTTTCGAATTCTCGATGATTTACCTGGTCTGCGGACCACAAAATCGGGGTGTCTACTGTCCTAAATTCTAATTACTTTTAGCAAGCTTAAATTGCTTTTTTAAGTCCCCCTTTGTCAGGTTATAGTCTCCATGACTTCCTATTTTTTATTTACGACTTTAATTCAGATAAGGGATGTTTAACGCTCCAAAAAGTGATCAAAAAGTAAAGACGAATGGACTTGTGTCCTTGTCTTCTTCTTCCAGCAACAGTCTGGTGCAAGGCACCAATATCGAAGGCTCATTACAGGCGGATAAGGATATCCGGATTGATGGTACTCTCACAGGAACACTCAATTGCAAGGGTAAGGTCATCATTGGTCCTACCGGCTACATATCCGGCGATGTACAATGTGAAAATGCTGTCATCGAGGGCAGGTTTGAAGGAATGATGATCGTATCCGATGTGCTGCATGTCAAGGAAACAGCAAGGGTTGAAGGTGATGTCACTACACAAAAACTTGTCGTACAGCCGGGCTCTATTTTCAATGTCAAATGCAAAATGGGTATGCCTAACTCCCCGAATCGCAAAGTGAGTCTTGACGACAATGAAGTGAGCGAAATCACCAATCTCAGTAAATCGCAAGCAACAATGTCTTGAGTGACATTCAACCTGATCAGCCCGGGAAAACCAATCAATATCTGAAGTATAGTGGCATGGCCCTGCAGCTGTTTGTGCTGCTCGCGATTGCTGCATGGCTCGGACAGAAGATCGATCAGAAGCTGGCTTCTTCAAAACCCTATTTTACAATAATACTTATCTTACTCTTCACTGGTGGATTCTTCTATCGACTGGTTAAAGACCTTACCCGGAAAGATGAGTCTTAAGCAATTTCTTGCAGGGCTGGCGATCATCAGTGTAGCACAGATCAGCATATGCCTTCTCCTCTTCTTGCTAGTTGATCAGATCCGAGCTCACACAGCATTTATCGGTGCGACAATATTAGCGATGATCTTCTTTTCCATTATGATCTATGCAGCGGCTAAAGTATATGCACGCAGTAGCCTCGTCCGTTTGTACATTCAGTTGATCATGGTCGCTGTGATGCTGAAGATGCTGCTTTGCCTGGCACTGATCATTGGTTATAAAAAAGGATTTGATCCACAGGACAATCATTTTATCTGGCCATTTCTGGTGATCTATTTGCTGTCCACGATTTACGAGGTCATCTTTCTCGAGCGTGTAGGCAGGGAAAAACAAAATTCAAACGTGTAATGCATCCACATTCGAAGACCATCGTCGAAATTGAAGGAAAACGATTTGAAATTTCGGACACATCATTCCCGGTATTGAATGCACACATTCATCCACATGATAAGTTTGAGATCCGTCATGAAAATGTGGATTATGAATTTCAATTGATCGAATACAATCCACTGACACGCGAATGTGCCATCGAGATCAATGGTCAATTGAAGCTAGGAAAAATCATCCGGGATATTGATCTCCGGATTGAGACTCTGGGATTGAACATCTCTCAATCAAAAAAACTGAGCACGCTGGTTTCGCCAATGCCCGGATTGGTGACGCACATCCATGTAGAGGAAGGTGACCATATAGAAACAGGCCAGCCCCTTGTGATCCTTGAAGCTATGAAAATGGAGAATGTGATATCTGCCCCACATGCAGCAACCATTAAAAATATCCGTGTACAAGTTGGACAGGCTGTTGAAAGAGGATTGGTGTTGATGGAGTTTGAATGATACGGTTGCAGGAGAAAACTCCTGCAATAGGAATCTCTTTCATGTTTGCAGGAGAAAACTCCTGCAATAGGACTACATAGTTGCTGGAGTTTTCTCCTGCAACGGATTAATAATTATCCTCGAAGAAAACTTTGTACTCATCCAGTGATCGTGCCTTGATCACTTCGCGATAATTCTTTTGTGTGATTGGATATATCTGGTAACGTGCTTGTGAAGGCAGAAAATTCTGTGGGTTGCGTTGAGCAGTCTCATAATACTTCATGGCCTTTTCTTTCGTAGCAAATGATCTCACGAGAACAAGCGAGTGGTTTTTAGCCGGATCAAAAACGAGATTGGCTGTCTTTAGATTATCGAGTTGAAAATATTGGTTGTGAAATTTAGCCAATGCTATTTTGGTATCCTGTACACTCAGTTCATCCTGGTTGCTGACATATACAATGATAAAATGAAGCGCGTTGTCTTCCTTAGTAAACTTAGCATCACTCAAGCCTGTTTCACCATACGACTTGGTTTGATTTCCTTCACCCAGCAACAAGAGCATATCTCTAGCTTTCGTTTCTTCAGGTGAGTTTGGATATTTGGCAACGATGTTTTTCAATGCATCGATATAGGCTTCCTTGCCAATCTGTGAACCCATGCTCATCGCTCTAAGCAATTCAAATTTGGCCATCAACGAATTATTTGATCCAAATTGATTCTCCACATCGCGGATCCGTTCCAACACAACATCATAATTTCCGGCATCGAAATAGGTATAGGTTTCATTGTAGTAATTCACCAAGCGCTCTTGTTCTGATTGCTGGCTTGCTGCAAAATTGGGATCTGACAGGACCTTGGCAAAACGAGAGTTTGGATAATTCTGGATGATCAGGTTCTTGTATTTTTCTGCGCGGGCATGATCTCCTGCAGACAATGAAGAGAGATACAGTTGATAATAAGTCTCCAGTTTCTCAGGAGCATCCGGATACTTGGCTAATACATCTTCCAGGATTTTTATCGAGCTTTGAAAATCTTCAATCCTGTCGCGATAGAGTTGGCCCAGCAAGAGCATTGACTTCCGAATGGTGTTGTGCGAAATAGCCCGTGATGAATCATCTTTCGGAACATCCCTGAAATAGTTTTCAATTTCGCTTTCATACACACCGATATCTTCGCCCGTCAGTGAAACTTCATCTACTGCATTTGAAAACTGGCTTGCTTTCGAACTGACGCGCCAATAATCGGTCAGTGGAATATCTCCCCATGTCCGATCGAATTCGCGCCTGGTCTTTTTTATGTTGCGCTGATCAAAAGCCCAAAAAACACTTTGAGGAGCATTATCACTCACTTGCTTCACGGACGGTCCGGATCCGGGTGAAACAGCAGGAGCGCCAGGTTTATTCAACATTTTCGGATCATTGGCCGTAGCATACTTGCTATTAGCAGCTGCTTCCTCGTCCGCTTTCTGTTTAGCCTTTTTTAATTCTTTGGCTAAGACTTTCAGTTCTTCATCCGTCTTGTAGGACAGCATGATCAGACTATCCTGCAATTCAATCGTCTGCAAGTTGGTGGCAATGTCACGTAGATTGTCGGCCATCTTTTTGACGTACTTGTATCGGGGATCTTTCTGATCCATGACAGATGCTGCAGCTTTAAATGCATCTTCTGCTTCGACATACATCAGCTCCTTCAGGTAAAGTGTAGCCAGAAGGTATTGGCTTTCGATTTCCTGGAATTTATCCTGACCGGTATTAAGTACACTATTCTCTAAATGCGCAATCGCCCCCTTTACATCATTTTGTTCTAATGACAGATTGGCCAAAACGAAATAGATCCTTCCTTTATAATTCAGGTTCTTATCATCTTTCAGCATTTTCTCGAGACTGTGCTGGGCATCAGCCATTGTCATCGTATTGTTTTTCACGGATGAGCGAATGATGCTTAGCTGTGTATTGAATTCCAGATCGTAGTGGTTGCTGAAGTCAAGTGATTTCTGATAGTACTCAGCCGCTTTTGCAGCGTTCCCTTGCATGTCATAGATCTGGGCTATGATGTAACTGTATCTTGCTTTATCTGCTCTCTTGCCTGCACGTTCGATAGCCTGATCGAGAAATGGGATGACCTGCGGGTAATTCTCCCTGACGATATGATAATAAGCTCGTGCAACCGGTAACTCTTCGTAAACTTTAGGAGGCAATTCATCATCTGATTCGAGTCTGCGAAATTGAAAATCGGCTGAGGTCCAGTTTTCTCTTTCGATGTATGTTTTTGCTAACCAAAGAACGGCTTCATCATATACTGGCTGATGGCCCAATAATCCGACGGCTTCACCTTCTGCTTTTGCTTTTGCTTTCAGCTCGGCAGCAGTGGGCTCATATTTTTTAGCGTCCGGCAATGGAACTGTTGTTGTTCCGTCCGTTGCTTTTTCCGTACCGGGCCTGACGAGATCTGCTGTGCTCTTTCCTTTTTTCTTGAGACTACGAAGTTTTTTATTGTATGCTTTACGCTCTTTCTCTGCTTTCTTGCGCGCTTTTTCGAGTTCTTTTCTTTTCTTATTTGCTTCCCGGACTTCGGATGAATTTTTGCGATGATCTTTTTTTCCGGCAGCTGATAATTTTCTGTTCTTCTTATTCTTGATGGTTGTCCGTTTCCCGTTTGGAAGAAATTCATCCATGTAAAACTGGAGTGCATTTTCAGCGGCTTCGTAATCGCGCTTGAGGTAAAGTGATTTTCCGATCAGGAGGTAACAATCATCTGCCCAATCGCTGTATTCATGCAGGGTGACAACGACGGATACTTTTTTGATGGCCTCATCCAGGTCAGCTTTGACGGCATCAGCATTATCTACGGCCGCATACTCATAGATGGGGAGTATCTCGTTATAGTTGTCCTGGTGCTGTTCTTCAAGTTTGACGACACTTGCCTCTACAAGCTCATTAGCATTGAACCAGCCATTGTACTTGGCGGTCACATTATGGTAGAATTGGCCTACTTTTGACATGTCCTGCCGGCTTTTTTTCGTGACACAAGCGCTCAGCAAACCAATTGTCAAAATGATGAAAAAAGTATATTTCACGTTCAAAACGGTATAAGGTCTAGATGATAAAAAGGCCAGGGGGTGCCCCTCAGCATAATACAGGTATAAACTGATTTGAGGGCAAATTTATTTCAAAAAAACGATCACTATCCATTCCATGATTGATCAGGTCAAAACCCGAAAACGTAACTGGCATACGATTTACAGGTTAGTGCTGCGAAAAGATGAGACATTGGAAGAAGTCGGTTCTTATCGACTGACACTCCTCAATTTATACATATTGCTTTCATCTATCATTCTGGTGGCCATGGGAGTGATGGCCTTCCTGATCTTTTTTACACCGGTCAGACATCTTGTGCCAGGCTATGGGACACCCAGCCAACATCCGGATTATATCCGGCTGGGCAAGAAAATGGCCATACTTGAGTCTGAGCTTGAGGAGTATAAAGCTTATTATGAGCACTTTAACCGCATGATCAGTCTTCCGGATGATATTGAGACCCCTGATATGTCACATACTTCGAAGGTAAAGCCGGAACAGACCAGTAAAAAGGAACGAAAAATTAAGACCCAAGAGGAGCCGAAGAAGCAGGAAACAGTTGTATTGAGCTCCTCTCCTGCCCCTGCAGTGCTGAACGTAGCGGATTATCGATACCTGATGCCCCCGATTTCCGGTGTGGTCAGTAATGGGTTTGATCCTGCGACCGATCATTTAGGTGTTGATATCCTGGCGCCGCATGATACTCCGGTGAAGGCTATCTGGGATGGGCACGTCATCACTGCTGACTGGACACTTGAGACCGGATATACCATTGGTATCCAGCACAGTAATGACATGGTCACTTTTTACAAGCACAATGCCAGCCTTCTCAAACGGAATGGTGCTTTTGTCAGGGCGGGCGAAGCTGTTGCTATTATCGGCAATACCGGCAAACTGACTTCCGGGCCTCACCTCCATTTTGAATTATGGTTGCAGGGAAAACCCGTCGATCCGACTCACTACATCGATTTCTAGAACAATTTTATCCTAAATCAATTTGAATAACTATTGAATCTCAACTGATTGAAGAGGTCTGACAGCCAATATTTGTACAGCTTTTATCTTTGAGCCGATATATCACCGAAAACAATCAAGATGCAAGAAAATTTTTCCCTCAGGACCCTGTACAATGATAAAGGGGAAACGATCAGTCCATTATTGCCGGAAGAGATAAAAAACTACCTCATTGACATAGACGGGACGATTTGTGACGACATCCCAAATGAGGAACCGGAACGCATGGTCCATTGTGCCCACTATCCCGATGCGCTTGAGGTCATCAATAAATGGTATGATGAGGGACACATCATCACTTTTTTCACATCCAGAACTGAAGCACATCGTGCCATAACTGAAACCTGGCTCAATGAAAAAGGCTTTAAATACCACGGCTTACTTGTTGGAAAACCACGTGGCGGCAATTATCACTGGATTGATAATCACATCGTGCGCGCGACAAGGTTTAAAGGGAAGTTTACCAACTTCGTCAAGAAGCAGAAGACGATCGAAGTTTTCGAGAGGTGATTTATTACTTTTTTCTAGAAAAAAGTAACAAATCACCTCTCTCTCTACTCGTGCTTACTATTCTTTCTCACTTATCACCTTACTTTTTTTTCCGCAAAAAAAGTAACCAAAAAAGCTCGTCGCTCTAAAAACTCGATTGTTCATTCTAGCTTCTGTTTGACACCGGGTTTGCTTTCACGCCTAGTTGTTCTTCAAATCAATTTCTTGACTGAAGCTATTTCCCAACAGAGACTTGTTTTATACATGAAATTGTCTTTTG
>JANMVA010000341.1:0-5002 GCA_031392195.1 Saprospiraceae bacterium
GCAAGCTCCCGGCGATGACATCGGGTCAGTTTTCTGATCATTTTTCCGATGGCAACCTGGATGACTGGGATGGGGACAAGGCAAATTTCATCCTCAATGGTGCAGAGCAGTTGCAACTGAATGCACCATCGGGCTCGACCACGTCATTTCTATATACAACCATTTCATTTGAAGACAGTATGGAATGGGAGATCTATTTCAGGCTGGATTTCGCCCCCTCTACCAGTAATCAATTCAGAATTTACCTTGGCATATCTAATCCGGATCTAGTCACTGCATCAGGATACTATTTAGAAATAGGTGCCTCTGGAGATATGGACGCAATTGATTTAAAATATCTCAACAATGGCTCAGGACTGACCATTGCCTCGTCTGCTCCGGGACTGGTGGGATCCGAACCCGTGGACATGCGCATCCGCGTTTCAAAAAAATCTGATGGCACATGGGAATGTCTCGATATCAGCTCAGGTACGCCTCAATTGCTTTTCTCTACAAGTCATGATTTGATTCCATTCTCATCCCTGACTGCCTATGGTTTATATCTCAAGTATACAGATACGCGCAGAGATAAATTCTTCATTGATGATGTCATCATTCAGCCGCTTCAGGCAGATATCACCCCACCTTCGCTGACCGCTTTGAATGTCATAGACCAGAATACACTTCAACTCATTTTCGACGAAACACTTGATCCTGTTGTTGCCGCGAACCTAAATAATTACATCATCGCACCGGGCAATTTGTCTCCTTCTGATGTGGATGTTCAAAATGGAGAGGTGTTGATTTCATTTGATCAGGATTTTGTCAGTCAGCTTGAATACACACTGAGCGTGGGCTCAATCGCTGATCTTGCGGAAAATGTGATATTACCCCTCAACAGAATTTTTGTCTATACCCTGATTGATCCCGCGGTACCCTTCGATCTGATCATCTCAGAATTTATGGCTGACCCGACTCCTGTCATCGGGCTTCCTGATGCTGAGTATATTGAGATTTTCAATAACTCAACTAAGCTTTTCAATCTGTCGGATTATACGTTGCGGGTGGGAGCATCAAATGAAACTTTGCCTGATAGCCTGATCAAACCGGGTGACTATTTCATCATCGTGGATGATGAGGATGCGGCATTTTTCATCGATTTTGGAAAGGTTATTGCAGTGGAAAGCCTGCCCGGATTGACTAATTCAGGCACAACCATATCTATCATTAATGAAGGAGGTACGATTATTCATGAAGTGGATTATGATTTGACCTGGTACAATAATCCACTGAAGTCAGATGGAGGATGGTCGCTTGAAATGATCAATCCATTGATGGAGTGTGCCGCAGGCGATAATTGGGCTGCAGCAGATACCTTATTGGGTGGAACGCCCGGGGGACAAAATTCACAATGGTTGAAAGTGCAAGATCAGGATGGACCCAAACTTATTTCGACATATACCATCAGTTCGAATGTTATAGAACTGCGATTTGATGAAAAGATCGATAAAGCACTCATGGGCAATCCCGATTTGTATACCATTGATCCGCTCATTGTCATTTCAAGTATAGAAATAGTCAGTGCTTCAGTGATAAGGCTTCATCTTTTAAATCCATTGAACGAGGGTGTGATTTATTCTTTACTCCCATTTCAATCATTCGATTGTCTTGGCAATGTGGGCGTTTCAGATGATACCATTCAATTTGGTTTAGTAGCAACTCCGGTGGCGGGTGATTTGCTCATCAATGAAATACTCTTCAATCCCGCGAGTGGTGGAAGCCGGTTTATTGAAGTAATTAATGCGAGCCAGAAATTTATTGACCTCGGCAAATTAACCATCGGCAGAATTGTCGGCAGCGAACAGGATATTTATCTGACTGGAATTAATGAGATTTTGGGTCCCGGACAAATTGCAGCTTTCACGCCGGTTCCCGGTGATATTTTATTGAGGTATACTGTACCGAATCCTGAGAGACTCTATGAGTCCGATTTACCCTCCTGGGATGATCAGATAGACAATGTATCTCTGATCTACCAGGGGATGATCCTTGATTCATTCACTTATTCATCAGAATGGCATCATCCGGTCATCAGTGACCAGAATGGAGTCAGTCTTGAACGGATTTCTATCACTGCATCATCTTCTTCTCCATTCGCCTGGCATAGTGCTTCATCATTGGCAGGATATGGCACCCCTACTGGTATAAATTCGCAATTGGGGATGGTCATCGATCCTGAAATTCCATTCACAATTGAGAACAGCAATTTTTCCCCGAATGGAGATGGTCACAAGGACTTTCTTACCATTCTCTTTGAACTACAGTCCGCCAATATTGTTGGTTCAGTTTGGGTCTATGATCTGGAAGGACGGGAAATCCATGAGATAATAGAGAATGAAACACTTAGTACATCCGCACAAATAAGTTGGGATGGACGTACTGCTGAAGGCCGGATTGCGGAGATGGGGATCTATATTCTCTACATGCAACTCTGGGATGCGGACGGAAATGTAAATGAATACAAGGAGACATGTGCACTGATAAAACGATAGTATCTTGATCACAAAATTAACACAAACGACTACTCAGGCCCCGACATTGAATGTCAACTTTAATGGTTTCATCCATTATAGTATAGTGACTGTGATCCTCATGATGACCATCGTGTGTCTGTTTACACCCTCTGTTCTTTTCTTTAAACAAATCGCTGCCAATACACTTTATGTGATGCTCGGACAGCTCCTGGTTGGATTTGTTTTTTTCTCTTTGCGACAGGAAAAACTGATGCTCATCACACTCCTATGTTGCGGGGCACTTTGTCTGCACCTAAAATCATCGGCTAATAAGGAAATGCGACTGGCTGCAGTGACAACTAACCCATCGCTCAAGATCTCTCACGTCAGCCTTGGGAATGCTGAAAACGATTATGATTCGGTTGTAAATTATTTGCTGAATCTCGATGCCGATATTGTCAGCTTCCAGGAATTAACACCAGATTGGAATTCACAACTCACTTCAAGGCTTTCAGACCGGTTTCAGTATATCCACACCATGACACGACTGGATCAATATGGAATGGGATTCTTTTCCAAGGTGCCAATTGAATCCATCGATACAATGTTTTACAGGGAGATTCCAAATTTTGCTGCATCTATTCAGGTTGGGGGACAGACATGTACGATTATCAGTTGCCAGCTGATCCCACCGGTAAACCAGGCTGCATTTTTTGTTATTGAAAACCATTTTAACTATTTGAATGATTACATGAAAACCTTAGCCGGCAGTGTCATCGTGCTTGGGGATTTGCATTTGCCTCCATGGTCATCAGAAGTGCAACGATTTAAAGATATGAGCCATTTACAGGATAGCAGACGGGATATTAATCCCAGAAATATTGATGGTTCTATAACATTGCCAAGGATCCCTGTCGAGCATATTTTTTTCAGTGAAGAATTCGACTGCACATCTTTTACAGAGATCGGGAATAATACGATTGGCCGCGTAGGTATCACTGGTACCTACCAATTAAACAGCGCCAACGCTGAGATGGCAGAATAGGGTTTGTTGCCTGGCACGCCAGGATTTAAAGGCATAAGAATCAAGCAAATAGAATGCTATTTAAAAAGTTATGTCATCAGAAATTTTTTATTGGCCTTGATTCTTGAATATCAACCAGTTAGCTTGGTTTGATCCTATTCCGCCAGATTACAGATACGCTAATTTTACCATCTAAAAAATTATTCGTCCCCTCATAAGGGCTTATCATTTTTCATGTCAGGCAGAAGGAGCTTAGCCTAAACTCACATATATTATTAATATATACATATATTCCTAAGAGCCACTACTTAAGAAATTCAATTTGGCTAATAGGCATACGGTCAGAATAATTTTTCTCATAATAGAGAAATTGCCATAAAAATGTAGCCGGGTGAGTTCTTAAAATCTTCTTAAAATCCAGGCAGCAGCCCCTCAGATTAATCGTTTCTTAGATTGACTGCAAAGTCTATCTTGCAGTCATGATGTCAATTATTCTCTAACCTAAAACAAAGATTGTATGAGGAATTTTGTACTGCTTATAGGTATTTTCCTATCTAGCATCTGCCTTGCGCAAGCTCAGCGTGTCGTAAGTGGCACCATCACCGATGATAACGGTGAGCCGCTTATCGGGGCCAGTGTGCTTGTCGTGGGTACGACGGTTGGAACTGTTACGGACTTCAACGGGCAATTCACCTTAACGGTGCCCGAAGGTTCAAGCCAGATCCAGGTTTCGTACACCGGCTACGAATCCCAGGTTATCACCTTAGGCGCTTCAAACTCAGTGAGTGTATCACTGGCCGAAGGCGTGATCCTGGAAACAGCAGTTGTAACTGCTTTGGGTATATCCCGTGACAAGAAACAGATCGGTTATGCGATCGAAACCGTCGATGGTGAAGATATCCAGCAAAAAGGTGAATCGGATGTAATACGCTCTCTTCAGGGTAAAGTAGCTGGTGTTAATATCACCGGTAGTTCCAGCCAACCTGGTAGCGCCACCCGACTGACAATCCGTGGTAACACATCATTTTTTGATGACAACCAGGCGATGTATGTTGTGGATGGCAGTGTTTACAATGGAAGTACTTATGCCAACACAAACCAACGTGATGGTGGTGGTGCCTATGGAAACCGCATTTCGGACCTTGATCCAAATAACATTGAATCCATCACCATCCTGAAGGGCGCAACAGCAGCAGCTCTCTATGGAAGCCGTGCTTCCAATGGCGTGGTGATCATTACTACAAAATCAGGTTCATTAAAGAAACAAGAAGGCCTTCGTATAGAATTATCCAGTGGTCTTACTTCCGAATCCATAGCTTCTCTTCCAACTTACCAGAATACTTATGGTACAGGAACAGGCTTTAATTATGCAGGTGCAAATGGTTCCTGGGGTGCCCCATTTCCAGGTGCGAGACCCTATCCAACAATTGATTCTATCAATCATTGGTTCAGGGCCAATTATCTGGCTTCATTTAACCGAATGAAC
>JANMVA010000371.1:0-2063 GCA_031392195.1 Saprospiraceae bacterium
TCCTGATACCTGATCTCCGACAACAATCCGGACATTACAATATTCAATCTCCATCGGATCATTGGTAGCAATGATGAGAGTTGGTGCAGCTGGAATATGCTTAATCAGGTTTTCCAACCACTCTTTACCTGCTGCATCGAGATTGGAGCCAGGCTCATCTAATAAAATTAGTGGACGATCATCCAATAAAGCCAATCCCAATTTTACTCTTTGTTTCATGCCGGAGGAATACTTCTTGACCGGAACATCAGGATCGAATTTATATTCAAGTTTTTCAAACCATGATTTGAAATTTCCATACGCGCTCAATAGACCGAGTCGTTGGTGAAGCCGGAATATTTCATTTAATGAAAGCTCTTCTATGACCGTATTATACGGCGCTATAAAATGTACGTACCTGAAAATGCGATCATCCGGAATCTGTTTTCCCTGGATTGAATAATGAATATGCCCGGAAGTAGGCAAAGTCCCTCCGGATAAAATCTTTAGCAAAGTTGATTTTCCGGCACCATTTGGTCCGGCAATAGCAAACCTGCTTCCGGATGGAATTTCAAAAGTGAGATCCTTAAAGACAGTTTTTTGATTAAACGCCTTACTCAGCTTTTGTATAGACAGGTCCATTGATGGGATTGTGAGCTCTGAATCCTCTCATGATGCCTCGTTCTGACTGATCGACAAAGTCAAGGATCAGGTCTTTCTCAATGCAATCCGGAATTGACTGTTTGATGACCGAAACAGCCTGCGAGATATTATAACCTCTGACGAAAAGCAATCGATAGATATCCTGTATCCTGTGAATCTGTTCCTGGTTAAAGCTCCTTCTTTTCAAACCGGTCACATTGACGCCGACAAATGACAGGGGCTCCCGGGCAGCTTTTACGTAAGGAGGGATATCTTTTCTGACGAGTGATCCTCCACCAACCATAACATGGTCACCAATTTTGACAAATTGATGCACAGCTACCAGACCACCGATCACTGTATGGTGACCGATATGGATATGTCCGGCCAGATTTACATTATTAGCCAGTATACAATTAGGGCCAATGATGCAATCATGTGCCACATGTACATAAGCCATCAAAAGCGAGTTATCTCCAATAGAAGTTTTAAAGCTTGCTTTCGTTCCGCGATTGATCGTACAATATTCCCGGATCGTGACATGGTCACCTATTTCAAGTGTGGAATACTCTCCTCCAAATTTGAGATCCTGAGGTGACGCACCAACAACAGCGCCGGGAAAAATATTGCAATTGTTACCCATTCGGGTACCATTGAGGATGCTTGCGTTTGCTCCGATGCGACAGCCATTTCCGATGACAACATCTTCCTCGATTGTCGTGAAAGGCCCCACCTGGACATCCCGTCCTATTTTCGCATTGCGATGGATATTATTCATGATTTGGTTCATTGCGCACGATCTGTGCTGTGAGCTCAGTTTCGGAAACAAGACGGCTACCCACATAGGCGGTACCGTACATATGACAAATTCCTCTTCTGACGGGAGTTAAGAGTTGCATTTTAAGGATCAGCTGGTCACCCGGTACAACCTTGCTTTTAAATTTTGTATTGTCAATTTTCAAAAAAAGTGTCCCCCAGTTTTCCGGGTCCGGCACTTTTGATAATACAAATACCCCTCCAACTTGTGCCAGTGCTTCCACCTGCAATACACCTGGAAAAATGGAGTTATTGGGAAAATGGCCCTGGAACAGCGCTTCATTGAACGTAATGTTCTTAATCCCAACGATTGTATTTTCTGTCATTTCGATGATACGGTCTACCAACAAGAATGGATAACGGTGTGGTAACAACTTCCGTATAGACTCTATATCGAAGATGGCAGGTTGGTCGGGATCAACTTTTGGTCTACCTTTTAATTTGCGTTGCTCGACCAGTTTCCGTTTCAAGACCTTGGTGAATTCAATATTAGCAATTCAAGACGTAAGGTCACGGTGCCTTGCCAGCCTTGTTGGCGTGCTTGCAAGGGATACTCGGGCTCGGAGTGCACGATAAAGCGTGGCGATAAGGTTGCCGGCGACGGTGTCGTGTTGAGGAACCCCAGG
>JANMVA010000406.1:0-1909 GCA_031392195.1 Saprospiraceae bacterium
CTCATCGATCAACATGATCCCTCGACGATTTATGTTGGTGCAATGGGTTCCATCTGGGGGCCAAATCCCGAAAGAGGAGTGTATAAATCTACCGACTCTGGTAAGTCATGGAATAAAATACTCTATACAAATGATCACACAGGGATTGCTGATCTCGTGATGGATCCGGATAATCCCCGAAAGATCATAGCTGCCATGTGGGAATACGGCCGCACACCATGGAATTTCAATAGTGGTGGAGTCGGCTCCGGTATTCACATCAGCTATGATGGTGGTGAAACATGGAAGAAGATCACATCGGAAGAAGGTTTACCAAAAGGAAACTTAGGTCGCATCGGGTTGGCAATAGCTCCATCATCACCAAACATAATTTATGCACTCATCGAAGCAAAAGAAAATGGATTGTATAAAAGCACGGATGGGGGAGAACACTGGTCACTCGTTTCGACAAAAAATATTGGCAACAGGCCATTCTATTATCATGAACTTTATGTAGATCCCCAAAATGAAAACAGGATCTGGAATTTATACTCTTATGTTTCAAAAAGCGAAGACGGTGGTAGAACATTTGAAACAATTCTCGATTACGGCAAAGGTGTCCATCCGGATCATCACGCATTCTGGATCCATCCGACCAATCCGTCATTTATGATCGACGGAAATGACGGAGGATTAAACATCTCACGCGATCGTGGACGCAATTGGTACTTCGCAGGAAACATTCCGGTCGGTCAATTCTATCATATCTATATTGACAATGAATATCCATACAATATCTATGGCGGTATGCAGGATAATGGTTCCTGGGTTGGTCCGGCATTTGAATTGAAAGCAGGAGGAATTCGCAACAGTGATTGGCGTGAATTATATTTTGGAGACGGTTTCGATGTCTTACCAAGATTGGCAAATACACGTTACGGTTGGGCCATGAGCCAGGGAGGTAATCTCGCTTATTATGACCGGGAAACAGGTTTCAACCAATTTGTCAAACCTGTTCATCCGGATGGAGTAAAACTTCGTTTCAACTGGAATGCAGCTATTGCAGCAGTGCCTGGTGTGGATTGTGGTATTTATTACGGCAGTCAATTTCTCCATCGCAGCGATGATTGTGGTGTCAGCTGGAAATTAATATCTCCTGATCTCACCACTAACGACACGACAAAACAAAAACAGAATAAATCGGGTGGCTTGACCACAGATGCAACCGGTGCAGAAAATTATACGACCATTATCGTGGTTGCTCCGAGCCCAGTGGACAAAAACGTGATTTGGGTTGGTACAGATGATGGAAATGTTCAGCTGACAAGAGATGGTGGCGCATCATGGACAAATCTGTCATCGAAGATATCAGGTTTCCCTTCCGGAGCCTGGATCCCTCAAATCGAAATTTCAAAGAAGAATGCAGGTGAAGTATTTGTTGTTGTGAATAATTACAGGCGCAATGATTGGAAAGCTTATGTTTTTCATACCACTGATTATGGGCTGACTTGGAGGAAGATCACGAATGATAAAGAAGTGACCTCTTTTGTGCAGGCTATCGTGCAGGATCCTGTTGAACCTGATTTAATATTTCTCGGCGCTGATGATGGACTCTATATTAGTTTGGATAAAGGGACACATTGGAATCGTTTTTCGGCAAAAACATTTCCACGCGTTTCAACAACGGATCTTAAAATTCATCCAACAGATCATAGTCTGGCCATCGGAACTTTTGGAAGATCCATATGGGTGATGGACAACCTTCAGACTCTTCTTGAATTATCGAAATCTAAAAAAGTGCTCGGTGATAAATTTTCCATTTTCGCTGCCAATGAAGGAACCCAGGCTTCAATGAGATCTGTAGACGGTATGCGATTTACGGCAGACGCAGAATTCAAAGGGGATAATAGGGGAGGCGGTGCCCGTTTTC
>JANMVA010000485.1:0-2182 GCA_031392195.1 Saprospiraceae bacterium
GGCTCAAAGCCCGGTTGAATTACTTTAACTCTGAAGTAGGCTGATTGATCTGCAGGAAAGATTGCTGATTGCCCAAATTCTTCCCCGTTGACATCAATCGCGGAAATCCAATTATTAACACCGTCAAGGGACCATTGCCAGTGAAAGAAACCCACATAATCTTCCAGGAATATGGACACAAAATCACCTGCACAAACTGTTGTATCGGCGTACACAGGACCAACTTCTGGCGGTGTGCTTTCCAAAGTTACACCGATCATAAATCGATAAGGAACTTCGACAGGGTCAACTTCTGTCAGCCCACTGCCTGTGACTAACGATTTGTAGTACGTATCCGGACGAACCGGATCTTCTGTCTGCACTCCAAGAGGTGTATAATCCTGTAGACTGGATGTCATTCCAAACCCAGCGTAAAAATCATTATCACTAATCACAGCCGGAACAGTAAATCCAAAAGGAAGCCAGTTATTCAGGTTCACTTCCTGGAGCATATAATTATCGGAACGAGCAACAAGCACTCCATTGTTATCCAGCACTGCAGCAAAAACAGTTTTACCAATGGATGCCGAATCATCTGCTATATATACATCTACATGGCTCACCTCTGCAGTGCCACGAACATTGTATTTGACATAATAAATCCCCTGCACACCTGCTAAAAAACCTTTATGGGCATCCGGTGCTTCGGTAGTGGAGTAATTCAATTTGTAATCACTGGCCTGCTGAATTTTGTCTTTTGCATTATCTGCATTTGCATCATCGGAACCGACCCTCACGCGCACAGTGGATGAGCCGTTTAGTTTAGGCCTGTAAGCGTTAAAATAAATAATCTCACTTTCGCCAAAGGCAAGTGAAGGAATATGCTGAGTCTTCGTGTAAGAATTGGTACCTGTTACTTCCAGTGTTACCGGGATATTCGTCTGCGTATTGTATCCCGAATTCCGTATGCTAGCCGAGATCGACTGCGGTGAAGAATAATGTGTTGATGCCTCCGTTAAGACATAGGTTTCGCGGACAGTCAGATCATTAAATAATGTTGGTGTAAAACGAAATGTCCTTCCCGGTTCCGGCGCCGGACGCTCAGGTGGCCTTCCGAAATTAAATGATTCATTCGACGCATAATTCCGGTTGACAAAAGAGACATTGTCCCAAAACGCAGAAGAATTTTTGATGACGACTAACAACTGGTCATCCGCCGCACTTCTTCCCCTCAATCCACATGCTGCTGATCGATAATTCGACTCGTTGGAAGAACCCTCCAATTCACCATAGACAAACTCGATGACATTTGAATTTTCATAGAGCTTAATTTGAAAATCAAAATTCTCAAGCTGTCTTTTCTCCGGCTCATTGGTCCACTCCCTGATATTCTTCCATTGAATAGTGCATACCCTTTGCGGTGCCGTGCCTCCGGTGTGCATCCTGTATTCCGGCGTATCGGAGCCTGCATCAAGATCATGATTGAACGCCACGATCAGGTTGACAAGTGTTGAGTCATCCCGCTCAAACAAACCATTTTCATTCGATTGGTTATTGCTAAAAAATATATTAGTTGCTGACAACGGATCACTTCCCAGCTTGATAAAGCCATTCGTACTAAAGATAAACTGGGTAAAAGACTGACATTGAAATTCAAATGCAAATCCAATATCCAGCGGCTCAGAGACCGCATCATCCCATTGACTCGTAATGATCTCTCTTCCTAATGAACCCAAATCTGTATAAGTGCCCGCTAAATTTTCTGCTTTGAATGCGTGATAATTTAATTGCGTGCAAGGATCTTGCGCACCTAGAGTGATGATAGAGCATAAAAGGAAAATATTAATAAGGAAAAATTTACTCATGAGCTGTGATAATGTTGTGATTTGGTGATGGAGTGATGTAGTGATTTGGTGATTTGGTGACGGTTGCTGAACTGTAGTACATGGTTGAGTATTGCAGGTCGATACATGGAGTGACGGATGCTTAGCTGAAGCACAAAACTGAGTGATGGCAGGTCGAAGCATGGTGTGATTTTCTAAGTCAAGATATAGAGATTCTAAATAGAAACAAACTCTCAAATGAAAGTCGCAGGTGGCTGAGCGTCCTTTAATACATCACGTTCTAATGCTAGATTGAATGACCGAAAATGAGACTTATTCCTGTTAGTAATCTTGTCTTAGCTACGAGTGCCATCCCTTGT
>JANMVA010000369.1:0-5425 GCA_031392195.1 Saprospiraceae bacterium
GATCGACATGTCTGACAACCCGGCACTTCCTGAAACAAGATCAGGATAGGTTTGCACTCACGTTTGCTTTTTACCTGTGCTTCATCGAAAGAACGAAGCCAGTGAACACGTCCTAATTCGATAGGTTGTTTTGGATCGGGATGAAGGAGTGTGACCAGGCTGAAGAATAGATATATCATTAGGTAAAAATAAGGCTTCAAGTGGACCGGAATAACTTCAAAGAATTGTCTTTTGTAGGGACTCAACATTTTGGGTCTCTACAAAAGACAATTCTTTGATGGGTTTACTTCAAAAAAAATCTCCATATTCGCAAAAACACAACACTATGAAAATCATCAGCTGGAACGTTAATGGTGTACGGGCTGTGGCGAAAAAAGGATTCGCCGAACAAATAAAATCGTGGAATGCGGATATCATCTGCCTGCAGGAAACAAAAGCCCAGGTAGATGAAGTCAGGGAAGCACTGAAACACATTCCGGACTATGAAGTCTATGCATCATCTGCGGTGCGAAAGGGATATTCCGGCACAAGCATCCTGACGAAAGTAAAACCGTCTCATCTCGAGTACGGTATCGGTGTCGAAGAGCATGACCAGGAGGGCAGAATTGTCACAGCTGAATTTGATCAATTTTATGTGGTCACAGCCTATATCCCCAATTCTGGAAGCGATCTGGCACGTCTTGACTACAGGACGAAATGGGATGTGGATTTTACCAATTACCTGGTCAACCTGCAACAGAAAAAACCGGTCGTCGCATGTGGTGATTTTAATGTGGCCCATCAACCGATTGACATTGCACGGCCAAAACAGAATTACAATAAGACATCGGGATATACACAGAAAGAAATCGATGGGATCTCAAATCTATTAGGAAAAGGATTTGTTGATGTATACCGTCACCTGAGGCCCGATGAAGTTGGTTATAGTTGGTGGAGTCAGCGATTCGGAGCCAGGGAAAAAAATATTGGATGGCGGATTGATTATTTCCTCGTCTCCAATACGTTTCTTCCCTCAGTCGAGGATAGCTTCATCATGCATACCGAGATGGGAAGCGATCATTGCCCTGTCGCATTGGTGACGAAGTAATGCGCACGAAAGAATATAAAAAGGAGGATCTGATCGTTGTATGGGAACCATCGCTGTGCATTCATGCGGCTATTTGTTTTCATACATTACCAACGGTCTTTAAACCACGCGAAAGACCGTGGATCCAATTGGATGGAGCAGAGAGGATCCAGATAGAAGATGCCGTGAATGCATGCCCGACAGGTGCTATTTCTTTAAAAACACAACAACAAGAATCTGACATGTCCAGTGAATCAACCCTTCCGCAAGGAAATAAAGTAACCATCATCAATAACGGTCCTGCTAAAGTCGCCGGGCCATGTATTGTCACCATGCCGGATGGAACGATCGTGGAAAAACCAAATGGTACCTCCATCTGCAGATGCGGCTTATCCGCGACCAAACCCTTTTGTGACGGGAGCCACAAGACCAATGGCTTCCTCGGCTAGGAGCCGGGTTAAAAAAAATCCGTAAATCTTTTAAAACACATTATAATTTTTTATAAAGTGTTTATATTGTGTCAACCATTCTTTACCGGACCATGACAGCTTTAGCCTTTTTCATGAACCTATGTGCCCGAATGGAAAGCCTTCACCCCCATCTGCGCAAATCCACGCTTTTATCTTCTCCTTCGATCGAATATAAAGGCAGGGCTTTTGCCATGATCCAGGAAGACCGTATCGTCCTGAAGCTGGACGGTGATGAGCTCCCGGAATCCAGGGTCATCGGCTGGCAATACTATAAACCCTACGGCAAGCCCGTATATCTTCAGCATTGGGTGGAAGTACCTTATTATTATCACCATGACTGGCATGACCTGGTGGAGAAAGCACTTTATGGATTAAAGGATTCTCTTGGAGAATAGCATGGAGCATGGGGCATGGAGCATGGAGAGTTTATTGAGCTCTGCTCAATAGGATGAAATAAGAAGTTAATTGTCTACTTGCCAGGAGAGTTGGAATACTACGTTCCATGTTTCCCTCATCTTGAAAACACGGGCGAGCTTGATTCTACAAATTCACAACTGTTTCGTTTGGTGAGCTAATAATGACCTGCGGGCACAAGCCCGCGGATGCACTCCATGCTCCATGCCCCATGCTCCATGCTTTCTCTTACTTTTGACCTATGGTCCCGCCTAAAAACATCGGCCTTTTTTTCGGCTCCTTTAATCCCATCCACACCGGCCACATGATCATCGCCGAATACATGGCTGACAGGACCGATCTGAAGCAAATCTGGTTTGTCGTTTCCCCACACAACCCTTTAAAAGCCAGAGCCACTCTTGCCAATGATTTCGATCGCCTTCACATGGTCCAGCTCGCTGTAGAGGATAATCCAAAGCTCCGCGCATCCAATATTGAATTCTCCCTGCCAAAACCATCTTATACGATCGATACGATGGCCTATCTGCACGAAAAGTATCCCGAACATTCATTTTCCCTGATCATGGGGAGCGATAATCTCGAGAGCATCCATAAATGGAAAAACTACCAGGTACTGCTGGAGCGATACACTATCCATATCTACAAAAGACCCGGAACAGAAACGATTCCTGCACCGGAAGGGTCCAAAGTCGTATTTCATGATGTTCCGCTGATGGAGATCTCCTCTACTTTTATCAGGAAAAGCCTGGCAGAGGGCCATTCTGTCCGGTACATGGTCCCGGATCTTGTCTACCAATACCTGGACAGTTCACGTCTCTACAGACAATAATTTTCAGCTCAAAGTCATTTATACGACTGACAGTTCAATTGCCATTTCACAGTCCGGACAGCCCCCTGATTCCCGTTATCTTTAGCCACATATGACTTCAAAGCTTTTACTCCTTTTCCACCTCTTATGGCTTCCATCGATTGTCAGCAGTCAGTCTGATCTCCGTATCGGGCAATGGAAGGATCATTTACCTTATAATGGAGGGTCCACCGTCACCCAGAGCGAGACCCGGATCTACTACGGCACTGAATTCGCCATTCTCTCTATTCTCAAATCAGATACATCAAAAATTGAATTCTTTTCGAAGGTCGATGGTCTTAGCGATGCAGGACCAAGCTGGCTCAAGTACCATCCCGGATTAAAGACACTGATCATTGGGTACAAGAACGGGAACATCGATCTGCTGGACACAAACGGTATCACCAATATCAATGACCTTGAAAGAAATACATCCATCCAGGGAGACAAAAGCATCCGGAATATTTTTATCGATGACGGATCATTGGCTTATATGTCCACGACATTCGGACTCATCATTTTAAACCTGGTAAGCGGACAATTCACGTCAACCGTTTTTACAAATACAGTTGTCAATGGATTTACGATTCATGATGGACGATATTATGTAGCAACCGATAAAGGCGTTTATTCCTATGATCCCAATTCAGGAAAAATTATCGAAGACTTCGGCAATTGGCTGAAGATCCCCATCCAGGGTTTGGCGGTCAACTATACTTCAGAAGCAATTGCCACCCACAATGGTAAACTCTACGCAGGAGGTAGTGCCGATCTGTACAAATGGAATGGAAGCGAGTTTGAAAAGCTGTATGAGAAAAGTGGATTCACTTTGAAATTCATTTCACCCGAAGGACAATACCTGATGGCTGGTTTTTTCTGTGACGCCGGATGCATAGGAAGTGTTGCCTTCTTCAACAACGATCAGTTCTGGCACGAAAACGGGATCTTCTGCTCTGCACGTCCGACCTATTCAATCGAGGATGAAAAGGGTAGAATATGGTATGCGGATGAATACCCTCCTTTCAGACTAGCCCAGGATGATTTCAATCCTTGTGATGAATTGATTTATAACACGCCTTATTCGGGAAGCGTGAGCGAGCTCGAAGTCAAGAATGGAATCCTTTATGTCGCCACGGGTGGTGTTTCGGAGAGTTATAGCTATGCAACGAATAAAGATGGCTTCTTCACTTTTGACAGGATGTCGTGGGTAACATATAATCAGTTTAATACACCGGAGTTAGCAACTGGTGATCTCGAGAATTTCTTCAGGATTTTACCTCATCCCACACAAAACAAGTTTTATGTGGGCAGTTTTTATGGTGGTGTTGTAGAATACGATTATGAAACTTTCAAAGTGTACAATGATACCACTAGTTCATTGCAGGGAGCTGTCGGTGATGAAGCCCGGGAGAGGGTAGCGGGGATGGCATTTGATGAAGGCCGGAATCTCTGGATTTCAAATTATCTGGCACCCAGGCCGCTCAGTGTACTGAAAGCAGATGGCACGTGGAAGTCCTTTGATTTTCCGTGCACGAATATTACAAATGTGTCACAGTTGATCGTCGATCAGCGCGGGTACAAATGGATCACCTTATACAGTCGGTCTGCGGGACTTGTCGTATACGATGACAGAGGTACGATTGATGATGAGTCGGATGACAGGTGCATCCAGTTGAGCACATCCAATACAGAGTTACCTACAAACAGTGTGTACAGTATTGCGATAGACCTCGAGGGGGATATCTGGGTTGGGACTTCTTTCGGGCCTGTTGTTTTTGATGGCGGAGCTGATATTTTTGGTGGTCATCAGGGCAGCAGGATCAAGGTATTGCAGGATGGCCTTCTCAATCATCTTTTTGGAGAGGAGACTATTTATTCGATCGCAGTAGATGGAGCTAATAGGAAATGGTTTGGAACAGGAAGTGGTGTTTTCGTCCAGTCACCCGCAGGAAATGAAGAAGTGGTTTCATACACGACTGCAAATAGTCCGTTGCTTGATAACCGGATCATCGATATAGCGATAGATGGTAACAATGGGATAGTCTATATAGCTACTGCCGGTGGGATCATGAGTCTTCGGACGGATGCTATCAATGGAGGGTCTGTCCACAGTTCTGATGTGTATGCTTTTCCGAACCCGGTGAGGCCGGATCACGATGGGCCGATTGCCATCCGGGGATTGGCCAGGGATGCCGTAGTGAAGATCACAGATGTCAGAGGACAGATCCTTTATGAGACCAGATCTCTGGGCGGCCAGGCAGTCTGGGATGGGAAAGATCTCAATGGTGATCCTGCTGAAACAGGAGTTTATCTTGTTTTTTCAACTGCGGGCAGTGATGGATTCAATAAGCCGGATGCCCTGGTGACTAAGATTTTGGTGGTGAAGTAGGCGAGAAATTATTTCATGGCGGGGGCAAGCCCCGCACTCTACATTTTTACCCCTTTATCCCTTAGTCCATTTTAGAATTATCCATGGCAAGCCCTGTGCAAACATTTTCCCTATGCTCTATGCCCTATGCCCTATGCTCTACGCCCCATGCTCTCCCGCAACATTGCTGTAGCAATGGCGGGATCTTCGCTGCGCTGCGACATGCCCACTGCCTGTTGCATGTTTTTCCTGAATTACTA
>JANMVA010000570.1:0-4278 GCA_031392195.1 Saprospiraceae bacterium
GGAAACTTCTCATATTATTTGGGATCGACCTTTGCTCGAAATCATCAATCTGATCAGGGGGATGTCTCCTTTTCCAGGTGCATGGACCAGATTAGACGGCACGCTCTGGAAAATTTTTAAAGCCGCTGTGTTTTCGGATAAGAAGCCAAACAAGGTCGGCCATTTAAGATACCAGGATGGAAACCTTATTGCGCAGACCCAAAATGGAGAACTTGAAATTCTCGAAGTACAGTTAGCCGGAAAAAAGAGAATGAATACAGCCGAGTTTATGAAAGGCTATAAGGTTAAAGATTGGTTATTGACATAAACTCAAAGGCTTTTCTGACAATACGCTTGACAAGTTCTACGTCAGGAAGGATTTCAGGATCAGTCGACTCCAATTCTTCAACGTAGATATTTTCAGGAACCTGATTGCCTTTAAACTCAATACTGTTGATGTAAGTGAAGCAAGCAAGACTAAGGCAGAAAAGCGCGATGATGCCTGAGAGTCGGACGGTATTTTTTCTGATGCTGATCATATTCTTCGTGTCAACGTATCCTGTTAATAAATGTTACAGGATGTGGCAAATCATTTTTCCAAAACAAATATAACTGAATAATCCTCAGCTGTTAGCACTTTAAAGTTTCTTTAACCTGGTGCCGGGAACGATGATCTGGAACGCCTGTACAGCTAAAGTTTCCTCTTTTCAGACAAGGTTGCTTCCACTGCCAGGAATTCTTTTGTCACCTTATGTTTTGGCTCCTGAAAGACAGCATCAGTGGAACCAGATTCTACTATCTCCCCTCCAGAAATAACGAGGATTTGATCGGCTATTTGACTTATCAATTCAGGGTCATGGGAGATCAGGATGACTCCGAGGTGCCTGGTTTTCATCAGGTTTTTCAATAAGCCAAGGATTTCATTACAGGTAGGTTTATCCAGTGCAGAAGTGGATTCATCACCTATCAGAATTTCCGGCTCCAGTAACAATGCACGGGCGATACAAATCCTAAGGCACTCACCCCCTGAAAGCTCACCGGGATTCCTGTCAAGGATATCTGCCGGCAATCCAACTTCAGACAAACTGTCTTCAGGCATCACTTCAGATGCAAGGCCGTTTTTTTTACGCTCCCGGATTATCTCGTCCATCAGCTCCCTGACATTTTTATCCGGATGAAGTGATCCCCTGCCATCCTGCATGACAAGTTGAATTTTGCGGCGAAGTTGTCTTATATCTTCTTTGCGCTGAAAATGCACCTCTGCATTATCAAGGATCACCTTTCCATCATCCGGAGGAATTAATCCTACCAGGATCTGGGCTATAGTCGACTTCCCGCTTCCGGACTCCCCGATCATACCGAGACATTCCCCCCGTGAAAGACTAAAGTTTATCCTTCTGACACCTCCGCCCTTTTTTTCAAACAATCCACCATAGCGGTGCGTGTATGCAATATTCTGTACTTCAAGGATGGAATTCCCGGATGGATGAGATTTGATTCTGGCATTTCGATTTCCCGAATTGATATATTCATTGCCTTGAAGATCGACAACCCGATCCGCCAGATATTTCACTACCGATGGTTCGTGCGTAATGCATAAGAACGCGATATTGAATTTTTGACAAACACGTGCAAACAGATCCAGGATTTCAAGCTGATTGATTTTATCAATGGCAGAAGTGGGTTCATCTGCTATGATCAGTTGTGGCTGAATGATAATGGTAAGACATAATTGACAACGCTGCAATTGCCCACCTGATAATTGATGTGGATATGAATTCAGCAGACGATCGACTTCCTCAATTCCAACTTCTCTCAATTTTTCTCTCAGTAGCTCATCCGCATTTGAAAGCGGGGTGACAGATCGTTCATGTATAATCATGAGCAACTGCTTGCGCATCTTAATAACCGGATCAAAAGCTCCGAAAGCATCCTGTTGTATATAGCCGATATGACTTCCCCTCAATTGGTACCATGAATTGATATCACGGGGATAAGAGACAAACTTTTGGCCATCATTCCATTCAATGGTACCGCTACGCAGATGGATTCCATTTGGTAATAGTCCCAGGATGGCGAGTCCCATACTGGTTTTTCCACTGCCTGATCTGCCTGTCAGTGCAACGATTTCGCCTGGCGAAATGCTAAAACTGAGGTCAGTGACGATATTCCCCTGCCT
Source organism: Saprospiraceae bacterium (assembly GCA_031392195.1). Classification (GTDB taxonomy): domain Bacteria; phylum Bacteroidota; class Bacteroidia; order Chitinophagales; family Saprospiraceae; genus Opimibacter. The sequence continues at coordinate 2,159 of JANMVA010000570.1, forward strand.
GGTGGAGAGTGTAAGTTGATCAACTGTCAGAAGTCCATGAGGCATTGTGTAAAAATAGATTTGCCGGCTGACGCCGGCAAATCTGGTTCATGGTATTATATGTGGTGATGAGGAATTCTTATGATCCTGCTGTAGAATTTGTTTGCAAAGACGACTATTCGACTATCGTTTCAAGCAAACCATTATTGTCAACAATAACCGCCGCATCATTAAATCCTTTAGACATGACAACCTCCCTGGCTGCTTTCGCGGATTCCAATGTTTTAAATCCACTGATCATCATGATCGTCCACTCGCCCTTGCGATAAGATTCGAGTGTACCCAGATGATCAATTCCTTCCGGATTGAATCCTCCGGGTTGCAGATAGGATGCAATGCGAACTTTATATTCACCCATTGCCGGAGCTGATTGTTCTGTACTGTGCGAGGACATTGCTGATTCTTTGATCGTCGCTTTGGCAGTCTTTTGAATCGATTTATCGTTTGCATTTCCCTGTCTCACAACAATAAAGGCATCCTTTCTTCCTTTTGACTTTGCCTCCATTAGGACTTGTTTTGCCTCATTCTGGCTCTCATAAGGTCCTATCCGGATCTTATACATGCCGTTTTCATTTTGAACGTAAACCGGGCCAAGCCCTTCCCATTCATTTTTAGCTGTTTTTTCGGAGATCGGAAAGCTGGAAGCGCTTACCTGTACCGAGAAATCAATCCTGGAGGTATTGTCATTCTGCTTCTTGTAGGTAGCAGGATCTTGTTTTACGTATACTTTTATCATGTCATGAGGCATATCCATTGTGGACGAAGCGCTCACAGAGCCGTTTGAGCCATTTTCAAGCCCCTGATCATATTGACCAGATACGGTGGTGATGGTCAGACTTAATAGAATGGAAAGTGCTGTTTGGAGTAGATTCTTCATTTGGACCAAATATTAAACTAAAAGATTATGTAAATATACGTATTCTCCAATATAATATACATTAAAAATAAAAATAATATGACTTCTGACTTTTTTCATGGGACCCGAATGGAAAGACCTTTTCACCTTCAGTCAAAATTGAGAATTGATCATCCTCTTTGGTCCCATTCCGACACTCCTGGAGAATTCTGATCAATAGTACCTGAGAGTTTCTACTTTTATCACTTATTAAAATCATCATCTGATCCGAATTCACATCTATGCGGTTAATATTCATCCTGGCGCTCTCTCTCTTTACTTTATTCCTTCATGCTCAAAAACTTGACCACCGGTTAGGGTATTTGATCGTACAGGTTGAGAGTAAAGCCTCTTTAACCTCCCTCCTCCAAAACAATTCTTCCCGTCTAAATTCACCTGTTCAGCTCGATCAGGCACTCTCTGAACGCCTGGGTATTTATGTTATCCGCTTCGATCATAGCAGGGTTCATCAGGATCAATTATTGGCGTCCGTCAGGACAACAAGGGGAGTTATACTGGCCCAGCATGACCATATCACATCCCTCCGGGCAATTCCGAATGACTCGCTTTTTGATAAACAATGGCAATGGTTTAATGAAGGGCAAACTGGCGGATTGATCGATGCCGATACGGATGCTGAGCTTGCCTGGGATATAACTCAGGGCGGCGTTACCGCCTTAGGCGACACCATCGTAGTAGCAATCGTTGACGATGGCCTGGGATATAACCATGAAGATATTGCTCAAAACACATGGATCAACCATGATGAAATTCCCGGAAATCAAGTCGATGATGATGCTAACGGATATGTCGATGACGTGTACGGATGGAATGTCTACAGGGATAATGGTGAAGTGCTGCGTGAAGGCCACGGCCTTCTGGTAGCAGGAATGGTTGGTGCAGTGGGTAACAATAGTATAGGTATTACCGGTATCAACTGGAATGTAAAACTTATGGCCGTCGTAGGTGGGACTCCTGAATCTTCTGCCATCGCAGCATATGGATGTTGACGATGGGCTGGTAGCGATCCCGCTCCGGATCGAGACCGAGCTGGTCGCGCGCGGCGTCGTTGCACCAGTCCAGCCGATAGTCCGCGTCCAGAACCGCCACCCCGTACGGAAGCGCCTGCGCGCCGCGGCGCGAACGCACCATGAGCTGCGCAAGTTCGCGCCGCCGCCTGAGCGTC
>JANMVA010000579.1:0-2999 GCA_031392195.1 Saprospiraceae bacterium
ATAGCCCAGGAGCTGTTCAGCGAATTGTGGATCAAGCGTGATTCCATCCTGATCCACACCTCACTGGCTGCTTATCTTAGAAGGATGGCCATTTCCCGGTCGCTCAATTACCTCCGTGACACCCGGAAGCACGCTTGGGACGATATTGAATCGGCCGCTGATGCTTTAAAGGACCCAATGTATCAAATCCCAGCAGCCATTATGCAGCTTGAAATGGCCGAATTGAGGGGCAGGATTGATCAGGCAGTTGAAGGCCTTCCGGAAAAATGTCGGATTGTCTTCTTGCTGAGCAGGCATGATGAATTGTCTTATGCTGAGATAAGTCAGCAATTAGGCATATCCGTAAAAACAGTAGAAAATCAGATAGGAAAAGCCCTTAAACTGCTTAGACTTGCCCTGCAAGACTATAGGGGATAAGGATTAATAACGTGTCTAATAGTCGTATGATGAAAGAAAGCATGGAAGAGAGGATGGGAAGATATCTGTCAGGTGAGGCGGGTGGAGAAGAAAAGGCGGTATTTGAACGAGACCTGGCATTAGACCCTGTCCTTCGGGATCATTTTTCAGCATTTCAACGCATGTGGCAAGCAGCCTCATCGGATTCCCATTCTGAGTGGAATACGGATAAGGCATGGCAACAGTTCAAACAATACAATCAGATAGATCCGGTTCAAACGAATTCACCCATTAGAAGGTTGAGTTGGGCAGTGGCCGCGGCATTATTTCTAGCAGTTGGTGCCGCGGTTTTTTTGTGGTACCAGGCAAAACCAGATTCATACGCATATGAGGATCAAAAGGATGATCATATCCTTTTAGCTGATGGCACCAAAATTTACTTAAATGCCGGGTCAACCATTGATGTATTCCCTTTGACTAAAAAGCAAAGACGAGTGCATCTTCAGGGTGAGGCATTTTTCGAAGTTGCCTCTGATCCCACTAGACCTTTTATTGCTGAAAGTGGAGAGACCGTGACAGAAGTAGTGGGTACCTCCTTTAATCTCCATCAATCAGGTAGTAAGACTGAGATCTTTGTCCGTGAAGGAAAAGTGATTTTCCGCTCCAAACTTGATTCCGGGTCTGCTCTTGCATTGACTTCAGGAGAAGCGGCAGTCTTTCAGGATGCACAGATTGTAAGATTGGTCAATCCCTCTCCGAATATGCAGTCCTGGCATTCAAAACAACTCGATTTGAGTGGAATACCAATAGAGGTGATGATTTCTGATATGTCCAGATATTTCAATAGAGAGATCATGATTGAAAATGAAAGCGTAAAAGATTGTAAGCTTGGAGGTAAGCTCTTGTTCAATGAACCTAAAATTGAAAATGTCCTTGCAATTATTGCTGCCACTATTAATGCCAATGTCGAAATGGATGGTGATAAATGTATCATCCGTGGTGGTAAATGTCCCTGATCACACCTTTTATTTCCCCTTTATCCTAACTACTCGAGTTGTGCTGAATTATCATCAGGTCAATTGTACAGATTGCCTTTAACTTTGCTTGCTCAATTCCATACATGAGTAGTATTCATACAGATATGCTGATCATAGGGGCCGGTCCTGTAGGCCTCTTTACTGTTTTCGAAGCGGGCTTGCACAAGATGAAATGTCACCTCATGGATGTGTTACCCCATATCGGAGGACAATTGACAGAGCTATATCCGAAAAAACCTATTTATGATATCCCTGGTCTTCCAGCAGTATTGGCGGGAGATCTGATCGAAAATCTCAGGCAACAAATTGAACCATTCAAACCAACTTTCTCATTGGGTGAAAGGGCAGAACATATCAAAAGGATGGATGATGGTTCCTTTGAAGTCAGAGGGCATGAAGGCACAGTGATCCACACCAAAGTGATCGTCATCGCCGGAGGGCTTGGATGCTTTGAACCCAGGAAACCGGCTTTAAAGGACATAGAAAAGTTTGAAGGGAAAGGCATCGATTATTTTGTAAAAAATCCTGAAACATATCGGGGGAAAAAAATAGTCATAGCAGGTGGTGGTGATTCTGCGCTTGACTGGACGAATGAGCTTGCACTGATTACAAAATCACTTGCGCTTATACATCGCAGTACAAGCTTCAGAGGAGCTCCGGATTCAGCTGATAAGATGTACAAGCTGGTGCATGATAAGAAAGTAGATCTCATCACAAATGCCCACGTTGTTGAACTGTCAGGCGATCAAAAGCTTGAATCTGTTATAGTAGAACAGGATGGAATCAGGAGAGAGATGGAAGTCGATTACTTTATCCCATTATTTGGTTTAACCCCAAAGCTTGGTCCAATTGCAGAGTGGGGCCTCAACCTTGAAAAAAATTCGATCAGGGTTGATCCACTTGATTGCAGTACGAATGTAAAAGGCATTTATGCCATTGGTGATATTAATACCTACCAGGGCAAGCTTAAACTAATACTTTGTGGATTTCACGAAGGCACCATCATGGTACAGTCTGCTTTTCACCTGGTATACCCGGATCAGAAATTATCCTTTAAGTATACGACAGTCACAGGGATTGAAGGGTTTAAAGAGGGAAACGAAGTTGTGGATTAACCACCTGTTTCCTGGCGAAGAATTTTGATCTGGCTATCCCATAGACGCCTGAGATCTTCAACTTCCTTCTCTCCCGCGAAATCTGTTATTTCCAGCACAGTTTCTTCCGTAACAGGAGAGAGGTACATTCTGAATTCAAGATATTCGTAACGGGGAGCGCCTTCCCATCTGAAACGGATGCGTTCTTCTTCGATATCATCGACAACCTCAGCGTTTTCATCATTCCCATCCCATGTAAAAGTATAGACGTCGGAATTGATGTCAACACCATCACAAAACCAACGAACGAGACAGGCAGGGGTTGTTAAAAACTTATAGAGAATAGCCGGGGAGGCTTTAAATATATATTCTAAATCTACAGGAATTCGCTTCATAAAGGACTACTAATGCCGGGCAATTTGGATGAACTTAGCTATGACCGGACGGCGTAAATAAAACAGAATTCCTGAAT
>JANMVA010000587.1:0-3457 GCA_031392195.1 Saprospiraceae bacterium
ACTGGCGCAGAAGATCGCGCACCTCAGGACCAAAGGGTCTAATGAGTGAATATCACATCCCGGTCCTGTTGCACCCATCGATTGATGGACTAGCGATCAAACCGGATGGAATATATGTGGATGCCACCTTCGGCGGAGGTGGTCATGCAAAGGAAATCACCGCCCGACTGGATGACAAAGGTCACCTGTTTGTTTTTGACCAGGATGAAGATGCAGTAGCCAACCTCTGGGGCGATGAAAGGGTCACACTGATCATCTCCAATTTCCGCTCCCTCCACCATTGGATGAAGTATTATGGTGTGAACGGAAAAGTCGATGGGGTGCTCGCCGATCTTGGTGTTTCTTCTCACCAGTTTGATGATCCGGAAAGAGGATTTTCATACCGGTTCGATGAAGCACTCGACATGCGGATGAACAGGCAACAAAAACTGACGGCTGCCGATGTGCTCAATCAATACGAAGCAGATCAGTTGCAGGAGATGTTTTCCCGCTACGGAGAAGTGACCAATGCACGCACACTTGCACAACAAATTGTATTCGCGCGAAAAGTCACTCCGATCAACACCACGGGACAACTAGTGAGTGTTGCGGAAAGAGTTGTGAAGGGACAAAAGATGCGTTACCTCTCACAATTATTCCAGGCGCTGCGGATTGAGATCAATGATGAAATGAATGCACTGAAAGATCTCCTCACCGGAACAGAAAAAATTCTGAAACCCGGAGGAAGAATGTCAGTCATCTCATATCACTCATTAGAAGACAGGTTGGTCAAACGATATTTTAAATCAGGGAATTTCGAAGGCGAAGATGAAAAGGATTTTTTCGGAACGAGAACGGTGCGATGGAAGGTGATCACGAAAAATCCGGTAGAACCTGAGGCAGATGAGCAGAGCAAAAACCCACGATCACGGAGTGCGAAGCTGCGCATCGCAGAGCTCGCAAAGTGAAACTTTGCTGACACCAGAACGTAGGTTAACCTACGCTCAACCAGCATGCAAAGTAAAATTTTGATGACACCAGAACGTCCGTACGGACGCTCAACGATTTCGGAGAGCACGAAGAAATTAAAAAATGAATAAATAAATAATCCAAAATCGTAATTCGAAAATCGAAATTGGAAAAACAGATTCTAAACAATAACTAACAAATACAAAATTCATACCACTAATTAAATGATCAAAAAATCACTATACCGACTGTTAGGAACAAAGATGATCTACAAGAACTTGCCGTTCCTGTATTTCCTCTGCGGGTTGGGAGTGATATACATAGGTAATGTGCACTTCGCTGAGCGGAATGTGAGGAGGGTGCAAACATTACAACATGAATTACGTGAGAACAGATGGAGGTACATGACGATCAAATCAGATCTGATGTATCAATCCACACCGACGATGATCGAGCGCAGTGTCGCCGGTCAGGACCTTCATTTCCTCACACAAAACCCGGTGGTCATCCGATAACACCCAACGATTTCAATCCACCCCCCGGAGATGAAAGACACGAAGAAGGAATTATTAATCAGAGTTTATATCGTAGCCCTGGCCATGGTGGGGATTGCCGGCCTGCTATTTTATAAAGCCGCTAAAATATCCATTGTCGAAGGCGAACATTGGAGGGATATGGGTGACAGCCTGTATCTGAAATATATACCTATCATCGCAGACCGCGGAGATATCCTCGCTGCAGATGGAAGCTTAATGTCAACATCACTTCCGTTTTTTGATTTGCATATTGATTTCAAAGCAGATGGACTGCGCGAAAATATTTTCAAATCGAATGTCGACAGCCTGGCATATTACCTGTCAACGTTTGTCAATCCATCGATGAGCCGAACGCAGATGCGCGACTGGCTCATCCAGAAAAGAAGAAGAGGCGACCGGTATGCATTGCTTGCAAAAAATATAAGCATTCGCGAACTCGAGCGCATCAAGACCTTCCCGATTTTCAGATTGGGGAAAAATAAAGGCGGACTGATCGTCGATCGTCAGCATGTACGTGTGAAGCCATATCGATTGTTAGCAAGCAGAACACTTGGCCTCGATCGTGAGAACGCTCAACCGATCGGACTTGAACGAACATTTGACAATTACCTCAGTGGTGAGGAAGGACAGCGATTGATGCAGCGTGTTACGGGTGGTGCATGGATCCCTGTACATGATCTCGCAGATCTCGAAGGACAAAGAGGAGCTGATGTTGTCACAACAATTGTTCCTGAAATACAGGACATCGCAGAGTATGCATTGCTTGATGGACTCGAGAGATCACAGGCGATCAAAGGAACGGCGATCGTGATGGATGTAGAGACAGGTGCCATCCTCGCGATAGCTAATCTTGGAGGTGGAAACGGACAAGGTTATGATGAAGATTATAATTATGCTGTAGGATTTTCTGCAGAGCCGGGATCGACTTTCAAATTGGCCAGTGTGATGGCACTGCTGGAAGATGAAGGCGCAGATACTTCAACTGCGGTTAATCTCGGTGGCGGTCAGGGAAAGTTTTTTGACAGGATCATGAAAGATTCCAAGCCGCATGATATACATGAAAGCACATTGGCAGAAGCATTTGAACTTTCATCGAATGTTGGCATCGCCAGGTTAGTCCAGGATTATTACGGACGTGACGGAAAGGCAAGCCAGTTTGCAAAAAGGATTCGCGAAATGCACCTACATGAACCAACCGGAATCGAGCTGGATGGTGAAGGTGCACCGATGATGAAGAATCCGGGTGTGAAAGAAGATAATTGGAGTGGAACCACATTGCCATGGATGTCAACAGGATATGAGTGCAGGATGACTCCGCTGCAGATATTGAGATTGTACAATGCCGTAGCGAATGATGGCAAGATGATGAAACCATATATCGTATCTGCTATCACGCGTGAAGGAAGTACAATAAAAAAATTCAGACCTGAAGTAGTCGATTCAAGAATAGCATCTTCTGAGACGATTGAAAAAGTGCAGGACCTTTTGAAAGGAGTTGTTGAAAGAGGAACAGCTAAAGATTACAAACCAGATCATTACATGTTTGCCGGAAAGACGGGAACCGCAAGGACAGATTATTATGATCCAAACAGTCCACGCAAACAATACATGGCTTCATTCGCCGGATATTTTCCTGCAGACGAACCGAAATATAGCTGTCTCGTGATGGTGTATGATCCGGTGGTCGGGGGTTATTATGGATCAACATCGGCTCTGCCGATATTCAGAAAGATAGCTGACAGATGCATGGCAATCAATAGGGACTTGTTGCCAAAAACCATCCTTGCTGATACACAAGCTACAATGGCCGGTGTGAGATTAGCAGGTTGGTCAGAGAAAGAAGAATTGAATGAGATCATCGATGCCTTATCACTGGATACACATGTCGAAGGTGATGGTGAATGGGCGAGACTAGCCGGTGGTGAAGAGATCGAGATGGAAGTAAAGAATATTCTGGATAAAAACATGATACC
>JANMVA010000602.1:0-3751 GCA_031392195.1 Saprospiraceae bacterium
TCTCGAAACCCACGCCACCTGACCGGCTCGCGAATTCTCAAACAGTCTCTTAGGGCCGGCGCAGCGCGGTTGGCGGGGCTGGCCGGAGCGTCCGGGTCGGTTTTGGGGGCAGGCCCGGAACAAGCGGGACCCTATTGGCGGCAAATGGTTTTCTATGATCTGCTTTTGAAAAAAGATACCCGCATCCATAAAAACATGAATGCCGGTTTTGTCCAGGCTCTTGAACCAGATAAGGATGGAAAATTTGTGCAACGCAAAGTTGAGGTATCAGAAGATGATCGTGCGTTTGTGTCGACGTTGATTGTTAACGCCTATCAGAAGATCCGCAACATGGAATTTGATCAGCATTGCGGGGAATGTGAGTGGTGCAAGATGCATGATCTGAATCCACCGATTGATGCAGAGGAGGAGGAATCTTATGAGTGAGGTATTTCTTGCATTGAGTTGGAGGATACCGGATGTTTGGATACCGGTTACCAGACTTAGAACGCTTGCGCTAGTAATTCCTGACATTATAGGATAGAAAGTATACATACTATTCCATTGAAGTATCATATGACTGCTTATAATTAATAACCTCAAGTGCCTAAGAACCAATGCCATAGGGCGTCTACGGATATTGTGGATATGTTTTGTTCTCCCTGACGAACCCTGTATCCGGCATCCTTTTTATCCGGCATCTAAGCAGAAGGATGGGTCATAAACTACCAGGGTTTTGTAAATTGGTTTTGAAATTCCACTGCCGACATCCAGGCGAATGGATTTTATCATTCAAAATGAAAAGCCTATACCCCGATGAACTTACTTACCCAAAACCAACCTATTGAAAAATTGTGGCCTTGGACCATCGCACTACCAATTCTCTTTTTAATCACCTTTCAATCCTGCTCGATCGAAGATGATTTAATTGATGCCTCATTCGAGGTTAATCGTCAACGCTATAAGGTCAATCAGTTTCCTGCCTCACCATCTGGATCAGAATTGGGGTTTAATGTGACGGCCTATTTATTCATGGGGCTTCAGCAAGTTAGGCCGCCAGGTTCCCAGAGTAATTTGAAAAATCCGGACTCCCTTCAGGATTTCACCATGCTTAATGATACACCATCGTATTCAGGCCATGGTATGTCGCCATCCAATCAGCCTGATTTTGATTTTGAGCGCGTTCGCCAAAACCTTTATGTCCTGGCCGGTGCCAAATTAGTGAGCAAGCGCTCCAAAGACGGTGGAGGGGAAACTAAAACAACTCTTAATTATTTTGAGATCCCTTCTTATCTGCTGTATCGAAAAGAACTGAAGACAGGAAAAATCATGGGTGGACTGGGGCCTTACATTGCGTACGGCATTGGAGGAAAAACAAAACACACGAATAATGGCCAGGAAGAAAAGAGAAGTTCCTTCGATAAGGATGAAGGCTTTAAGCGTTTTGATGCGGGACTTGGTATTCTGGCAAGCTATCAGTTTCCAAGTGAGGTGTATGTTAACCTCGGTTACAGTTGGGGAATGGTTAATATCAATCGTGGTGATTTTGAAAAGGCTAAGAACAGGACGTTTAGCATCAGTGTTATGTATCCGATTGATAAGTTGAAAGAGCTATTAGACTAATGAATGAGGATTCACATAGCATTTGAGGATGCCGGATGCTGGGATGCCGGGCTCGTGACGTTTTACCCAAACGATTGCTTTACAATTTATCGCAATAGAATCTGAGGATACCGGCATCCCAACCAGAGGTTTCTCTGGCAAATGATTATTACTTTGCATACAATGAACCAAGCCCAACCCTGCACCATCCTGACCGATTATGACGTTTCACTCATGCAGGGTGGAAATCATTGTCGTCTCTATCAGAAGATGGGCTCTCATCCTGCTGACATCGATGGTGTGAAAGGTGTGACATTCGCCGTATATGCACCCGCTGCAAAAAGAGTTTCTGTGATCGGTGATTTCAACAGGTGGCAGGCAGGGATACATGATCTCTTTCCGAGATGGGATAGTTCGGGAGTATGGGAAGGTTTTATTCCGGGCATTGAAATAGGTCATGCTCAACATTACAAATACCAGGTTGAATCATACAACGGATGGAAAGGTTCGAAAGCTGATCCTTACGGTCGCCTGCATGAACATCCTCCAATGACCGCCACTAAACTGTGGACAGATCATCATCAATGGTCAGATGATGCGTGGATGAAAACGCGTCACGAACGGAATAAAATTGGCGCTCCCGTATCGATCTATGAAATGCATTTTGCATCCTGGCGTCGTCATCCCGATGGCAAGCCTTTAAGCTATCGAGAGATGGCTGAACAACTTCCGGGATATCTGAATGAAATGGGCTTTACACATGTCGAGTTTATGCCCATTATGGAGCATCCGTATGATCCGTCATGGGGTTATCAGATCACGGGATTTTTTGCACCGACAAGTCGTTTTGGAAATCCGGATGATCTTCGTTACCTGATTGATCAGTTACATCAGCAAGGTATTGGTGTCATTTTTGATTGGGTGCCATCGCATTTTCCGACGGACGGACATGGTCTTGGATTTTTTGATGGCAGTCATGTGTATGAGCATCCGGATACGCGAAAAGGATTTCACCAGGACTGGCAGAGCCTTATTTTTAATTATAGCCGCAATGAAGTAAAATCATTTTTACTGAGCAATGCGCTTTTCTGGATTGATGAATTTCATGCAGATGGGTTGCGTGTAGATGCGGTTGCTTCGATGATCTATCTTGATTATTCGAGGAAAGAAGGCGAATGGGAACCCAATCAATTTGGTGGAAGAGAATATTTAGAGGCGATTGATGTGTTGAAGTCAATGAATGAAGTCGTCTATCTGCATCATCCCGATATCATCACCATTGCGGAGGAATCAACTGCTTTTCCTGCTGTCTCTCATCCGACATATGCCGGTGGACTTGGCTTTGGCATGAAATGGATGATGGGCTGGATGCATGATACATTGAATTATTTCAAGCTCGATCCCCTTTTCCGGAAAAATAATCATAACCAGATCACCTTTAGCATGATCTATGCATATTCGGAAAATTATGTTCTTCCGTTTTCGCATGATGAAGTGGTGCATGGCAAAGGATCATTATTAAGTCGTATGCCGGGTGAAGGAAAAGATCCGTTTGCACAACTTCGACTGATGCTGGGTTATATGTTTACACATCCCGGGGCAAAACTTTTATTTATGGGTTGTGAGTTTGGCCAACGCAGTGAATGGAATTTTGCCGGCCAGCTTGAATGGCCTGTATTGCAATATGAATCTCATAGGGGAATCATGGAATGGGTCAAGTCATTGAATCGATTATATAAATCTGAAAAAGCATTGCATGAACAATGCACCAAACCTGAAGGCTTCAAATGGATTCGTGTGGATGATTGGCAGCAGAGTATTCTCGCATATGAGCGAATTGGAAATGATCCTGATGACCGGATATTGGTCATCTTAAACATGACGCCTGTTGATCGCCCCGAATATCGCATCGGCACTGAAGAATTTGGTTCGTGGTCGTTGATCAATCATTCAGATAAAGAAGGATATTGGGGAAAGAATAATTCACCTTTGGAAAAAGTGGAGATTGAAGAGATGGCGTGGGAACACAAATCAAACTCAATGCAGTTTGCGTTGCCGGGGTTGACAGTTGCTTTTTATAAATACAAGCCTGGTAAAAAAAAGGCGAAGGCTGAAATAAAGGCTAAGGCGAAGGCGGAGGTTGAAACAAAGGCGAAGGCGAAGGCTGAAC
>JANMVA010000666.1:0-5225 GCA_031392195.1 Saprospiraceae bacterium
TCATCCACCAGTGGTAAGATGGAACGAACGGATTCCGAAAGTGGGTAGCCGTACTTCACTGCATTTTTTACAAATGTGAATCCGCTGATTTTCATGGGAGACAAAGTAAGTACTATTGGAAGATTTATACTAGTATCACAACTGCTCGTACCTATATTGACCATAGACCATAGATGATGGACCATAGGCTCACTAAATGTGGTTCACTTTGTTTTATTCAAGTACCCCGGGGTTTTCGAAGCAAACACACACTGCAGGTGGGAATGGCGTAGGAACACAGGGGTGATGCGTAGCGCAGTGGAGCGATGGGGTACACGCAATTAGCGGCAAAAGGCAGAGAGCAGAGGGAAAATAAATTAGCGTTAATGCTTCGACCTTCTTTACGCTACCTTGTGCTACAGCTCAGCAACCGTTAGCGAAATTAGCGGCTTCAACAATGGGCAATAGGCAATAAGCAATAGTAATCCGTAAATAAGAAACCAAAAACCTCTCACAATGAAAACATTAGCAAACCACTTTTTACTACTTAGTCATTACAAGGATTGTTTATTAATCGGGCTGTTTTCCCTGATCATGATTACCATCGCATCCGGCCAGGTATCCTTTGGAATTAAAGCCGGTCCTTCATTTAGTTATATGAATTTCGATGAGACTGATTTGTTGACTAGTCTTCATGCAGGTGCCTTTGCTAAAATTGAACTTTCTAAAGCTTTATTTCTGCAACCCGAAATATTAGTTTCTGGTAAAGGAGTGATTCTTCCGGATTTTGCAATAGGCCCTGAGTCGATGAGCTTTAAAATGTATTACCTAAGCCTGCCGCTGATGCTGGGTGTGAATATTAATGATCGATTGGCATTGAAAGCAGGACCTGAAGCCAATTTTCTATTAGCAGCAGAAACAACCATCTTTGGAAATTCGTCTGATAATAAGGATGGTTTTTCATCCAATGAAATTAGCCTGAATGGAGGTCTTGCCTACATGTTCTTTAACCAATTGGGAATGGAGTTGAGATACAGCCATGGAATTTCAACCGCCTTAGATATCCATTTTACAGATGTCAATGGTCAATCGCTTGGCAATACAGAAGACAGAAAAAACAGGTCATTTCAGGTCAGTATTTTTTATTTGATCAGGGCAGCAGAAAAAGTCGATGGACAATAGCTATTGGAAAATATGCAAATCTTCATGGTTTGACAGCCGGATATATCTCAAATATGAGCTTACAGGTTAGCATCCCAATGTTGAATGAAATTTGGCCCTCTCTTTTTTAGTTTGTGTGCAATAACTTTTTTTATTTCCTGGTTATCAGGTTATCAATCCAAACCGACTATGAAAAAAATACTATTTACTGTTTGCGTATTATTTGCATCCCTTATAAATTTGGCTGCCCAGTTTTCGATTGGCATCAAGGCAGGGCCGACTTTTTCAAGAATGAATTATGAAGGAGATCTTGAAGCCAAAACTTTAACTTCTTTTCATGGAGGTGTGGTGGCCGGTTTTAATTTAGGCACTAAACTCTCCCTTCAACCTGAATTATTGTATGCTGTAAAAGGCACCAGATATGAAGGTAATGATGACAGTAAAATGGAAGTACAGTACATATCCCTTCCAGTGATGATTGGTTATTCGATCAATAATCTTACGCTGAAAGCCGGTCCGGAACTAAATCTCCGTGTAGGCGTGAATTCCCCCCTTCTTAATATTCTTTCTGAAGATGATCTGTTCAATTCCACGGAGGTCAGCATTGGTGCAGGTTTAGCGTATAAGTTTTTAGAAAATCTGGGTGCCGAATTCCGATACACATTTGGTTTGACCGAAGCAGGCAATCTCACTTTTACAGATGTAAATGGAAATACTATTGATGATGATGGAGATGGAAAAATACAAGCTGTGCAACTGAGTGTTTTTTACCTGATTAAATCATAACGTTTTTCCACACAATATTCTCATTTACAAAGGTAGGGGCCAGTTGCGACTTGTCTCTGGCTAATAAAAGAAAATAAGGTTTATAGGTTTTTCTGTAATATTCATTTTCAATTTCTTGTTATATGATTGATCAACTTAAGCTGGCTATGAAAAATCTATTATCTACTCTTTGTTTTCTAATCCTATCATTTGCTAGCATCCATGCCCAGGTTTCTTTCGGGCTTAAAGCAGGAATCACATCGGCACAGACCGGATTTGCTTATGAGGGTGGATACAGTCTAAAAAGCAAAAGCCTGACATCAATTCATGGAGGCATTGTAACAGCTTTTCCTCTGGGCTCGAAATTTTCCCTGCAACCTGAATTTTTGTATACGGGTAAAGGGTTATGGCTACAAGAAGATTCTACACTTGAGCATAGCATTGAAGCTCATTATATTTCTCTTCCTGTTATGCTTGGCTATACAATTAATAAATTCACGATTAAAGCAGGGCCTGAGTTTAATTTGAGAGTCGCTTCATCTTCTGATATCACGCCGCTTATCCACAAAGATGATATTTTCAAACCCACTGAAATTAGCTTTGCAGGAGGCATTGCGTTTCGATTTTTGGAAAAATTTGGCACTGAGTTCCGATATTCCCACGGTTTGACAGAGGCGCTGAATTTCGCTTACACTGATGCAAATGGAAATGAATTCGATGATGCAGGGGGTAGAAAATTCAGGGCAATGCAACTTAGCATTTATTATATGTTAAAGAAATAGTCTTTTCCAAACGGCGCTGCGTGCAGCGTTTGGAAAAGAGAGCGGGGGATAGTTTTGCGGAATTTTTCACCGGAATAAATTCCGGTGCTACAATATCAGCCGTACCTACGGCACTAATTTTTTTCTTTCCCTTCGACAAGCCAGGGGTCTAAGTTTAGCTTAAAACAATTAAGCACATCTAGTGAGTCTCGCTTTCTCACCCTCTCACTTTCTCACTCTCTAAAGAGAATCAGTCGATAAATTCCGTGACTGTCAAATGAGCTTATTCTTCCTCAATAATAAGAGCAGGATCATTATCCGGAACCACATAATCCTTCCCTTTCTTACCAAACACCGATACACTGACATATCGTTTTGGATTCAACCTGAAATCCTGGAGAAGTAATTCAAGATTGCGTGTAGTCGCGAGGGCATGCGTATATAACTTTTCGTCTTTTAATAATTTTCCGAGGCTGCCTTTGCCATTCTGTAAATCTTTCATGACAGTAGAAAGATTGGCAAAAGATGTTTTTGCTTCACCAACTGCTTCATTCAATTCGCGAACAGTCCCTTGGGCTTCAGTCATTAATTTACTTGCATTCTTAGCAGTTTCTCCAAGCCTGGCTTCATCAAGTTGTTTTGACAGGCTTTCCAGATGTATGATTGCACTCGCGATCTTATCCTGGTTGCGCGCAAACGCACCGGTGATCGCCTCTACATTTCGAAGTGAAGCACTCAGATGACGATCGTATGTTCCCATCGAATTGTCAAGCGTAGCTGTGATGGAATTTAGATTTCCGATCAGCCCGGACAGGTTTTGATACGTTTTAGCCAATGCACTCTCTGAACTATCGGCTGTAAGTGAATCACTGACTGTTTTTAATATATCGCTGATCATGTCTTTAGCCTGTGCCATGGTCCCGTCTTCTCCTTTATCTAAAAGTGAATCGAACAATCCTTTGACGCGGCCACTTATAAAGCTCCCGGGTTCGGCGCACTGATCTCCTGTACAGGCACCCATTACCCTTAATTCAACAGCCTTGCCGCCCATGATACTCACATTGACAATAACTGCTTCAGCATCTTTTGGTATGCTCAATCCCTTTTCCAGTTCAAGAGTCGCAACGATGCTTGTCAGATCCTCATCCAGCGCTATGGCAGAAACGGTACCAACCTTATAACCGCGGATTAAGACAGGAGAAGATGGAGCCAACTGATCGATATTGGAATACCGCACATAATAGGTATTGGATGATTTCAACACATTTCTGCCTTTGAGGAAGAGATAACCCCAAATAGCAAACCCGATGACGAGAATGGCCATCAATCCAATCTTAAATTCATTCGATATTTTCATAAGTTCAATTTAGTCAGGCCATATTAATGCCCGAATGCAGTAAATACGGCCAATCGGCACGTATTTGCATAGGAAACAGCCGGACAGGCACAAAGTTAATAGTCCGCCCTAAAGTGTCATTATTTAAATGGAAAACTGGTAAAACACCGCGGGTCGTTGAGCGTTAGCCGAAAAGAACCTCATGATCAGGCCCGGATCCGCTGCCCTTCTTTGTAAGCAACGATAAAGCAACCGGTATATCCATCAGCCCGTAGAGCTGTTAGCCGTGGCATAGCCTCTTCTTTAGAACTATATCTTCCAACGACGAATTTGTACAATTCATGCTCTTTAATGACTTCCAGGTCTTTGAGCGTATGGTACCGGGCATCGAGATTTGGTTTCGAGGCTGCAGCTATCTGGATCCGGTAGATCAGCTTTTCCGGATCAGACTGGACAGAAGGTTTTTCGACAACTTCTGTTTTAACGGTAGTTGTCGTTTTAAATTCCGTTTTAGAAGCAGTTGTTGTTTTTACTTCTGTTTTTTCAGCAACAGGTTTAGTGGCAGCAGGAGGATTTTCCTTTTTACTTTCCGCAGGTAGTTCTTTAGGTGGCTCAGATGCAGTTGATGCTTCTAATAAATCTGCCTGATGATCATCTACTTCTTTTTTATAATTACTGAATGCCCTGAAGATGGCTTCGGCGACCTTATGCTGGTTTTCCTCTTTCATCAGGAAATTTTCATCCGCATCCGTACTGAGAAATCCAGTTTCGATCAAGACACTCGGCATTGTTGTTTCCCTCAATACCAGGAAGCCTGCCTGCTTGACGCCCCGGCTTGGTAATTGACATAGTTTCTTAAAGGAGCTCTCGATATTATTCGCCAGCATGATGCTTTGTTGCAGATGTGCATTTTGAAACATGGAGAGGATGATGTGACCTTCAACAGAATACGGATCAAAGCCTTCATATGTTTTTTCAAAATCCTCTTCCATCAGGATCGATGCATTCTCACGTTTGGCTACATCGAGGTTGTCTTCAGCACGATGCAGACCCATGACATAAGTCTCGGTACCTGTCGCCCTGTTGCGTGCACCAATGTAATTGCAGTGAATCGACATGAAAAGATCAGCCTTATTCCTGTTGGCAATGGCGGCACGTTCGTTGAGAGCAATAAAGACATCTTTCGTCCGGGTGTAGATGACATCGACATCGGGGAAAGCGGC
>JANMVA010000109.1:0-2911 GCA_031392195.1 Saprospiraceae bacterium
CATACTGGGCAGTAAAAGGAAATCTGTATACTGATCCCATGCGTGACAGGTTAGGTACAGCCGACGGGAAAGATCTTGTCATCGTGACCAGCAATCTCGAACGCATGCGCATCCTGGCAAATGGAGACATCCAAATCAAGAATAGTGTAGAGATCGATGGCAATCTGTTGGACGTAGCCGGATCTGTTGAGTTGAATACGAAAGGAGGTGAAACAGTCAATCACGGAGATTTCACTGTTGATGATCAAAGCAGCACACATCTGACAGGCACATTGCGGGCAGATGGCCAGACATGGATTGCAAATGATACGGAATCCACTGATTGGGATAATGGTGCGCTGGTGGTCGATGGTGGAGCAGGAATAGGACGCAACCTCAATGTGGGGGGTGATCTCAATGTGCAGGGTGAAACAAGCTTTGGAGGCAATGCGACATTTGGTGGCCAGCTGCATATCACAGATCTGACACAATCAACAAGTCCTACGACAGGTGCACTCGTTGTCGATGGTGGTGTTGGGATCGGAAAACGTCTGAATGTACGTGAAGGAACAATTCTCGAAAGTACACTTGGCGTCAACGGTCTGACAAAATTGAATGCAAATCTCGATGTCTATGGATTGGCTGTGATGAAAAATACGGCTCAATCAAATACAAAAGATGATGGTTCACTTGTCATCGAAGGTGGTGTCGGTATCGAAAAGAATCTCAACGTGGGTGGAACATTTGGCGTGAAAGGTTCAAGTCAGTCTTTTATGATGGGGATCGAAAATACAAATGGCAGTGGAGGAGATGGCCTCGTTATTAAACTTGGCAAGACACATCCGGCATGGGACGGTGATGAATATCTCAATGTCACAAATCCATCAGTTGAGATTTTTGATAATGCCATTTCAACAGTGGAAGGATGGATCAATGGCGTGCCATTTGAAGCTTCTGATTTGCTTGATTTTTGGCCCAACGCCTATATCGCAGGGACTATCTGCAACCTGATCAATATCATTACGGATAAAATCAATGAAGAGTTAGGATTGCCAGCAGGTATTGATGGATTCCAGATCACTCCAGCGTTTCAGATCTTCCCTGGATTGGATCTAGGTTTACTTGGATCAATTCCTGCATTAACAGTTCCGGCCATTAATTTTCCAAGCATACCTGTCATTCCCGAAATCCCGGATGTCGATTGTAGCGGCCTGCCTTCATTCTCCATGCCAAATATTTCATTGACCGATGTAAATAATTCGCTGGACAATGAAAACCAGTTTATCAGCTTTAAGGATAAAGACAATCGCGAACTCGGCTCAGTGAGAGCAGAGTCAGTTTCTGACTGGAGAGGAAGGTTTTTCAGCGGCGCTTACTTTACAGACCTGTTATGCGAAGTCGTAGGGATCGACATCCTCAGCGGTATTGCCGGTGCAGTCAATAAGTTTACTGAGATCGCCACTGCACATAATGAAATGGGTGTTGAATATGCTTCAGGACATGGAGATTATGCAGAATGGCTTGAGCGGATCGAAGCGACAGAAAACATCAATGGTGGTGACATCATTGCTGTCAGAGGAGGTAAGATCACAAAAGATCTTTCAGCAGCTGAACAGATCATGGCTGTATCGAGTAAGCCCATTGTATTAGGCAATACACCTTCTCCTGAAAAAGAGCCATATGGAAATAAAATTGCTTTCATGGGTCAGATCCCTGTGAAAGTAATGGGCCCTGTCACTGCAGGAGATTATATCGTAGGTAACACACTGACTCCCGGATATGGCATCGCTGTAAAACCGGAATTTATTACTGCCGAACAAGCCAGACTTACGGTAGGCAGATCTTGGGATACAAACCTCAATGCAGGTCCTAAAATGGTCAATACTGTAGTAGGTGTGGATAACAGCAGGTTTATTCATCTTTTCCAAAACAAACAAAAGGAAATTGATGACCTCGATGCACGCGTAAAAGAACTGGAAGCAAAGATGGCCGGTATCGTCACGGGTCTGCAAAAATTCCAGGTTGATGTCGTGGAGATGAATAAACAGAACGCAGAGCGCATGGCCGAAAATCAACGAATGATTGAAGAGCGCCAGAAAAAAATGATCAAACAAGATTAATCCGCAGAGCCAATCATGGTGGTGAATATTAAAGGGGGTTCATCATAGAGCCTCCTTTAATTCACCTTCAAACAAAACTTATCCAATATTCACAATTTAAAATTAAACGCGATGAAACACATAATTCTTCTCCTTCTGGTTTTTACATTTTCTGCAACTGGATTTAGCCAGGATTCAGCAACCGAAATTGTCCAGGTCAATAAAGAAAATGATACTGAATGGAAACAATGGATGGACAACCTGTATGAGATTGGTATCATCATTCAGGATGACTCCATGATCATCTCCGATGAAGCAAAGCGGATTGCTTCAGACAGCGAGATGAGGAAGATTATTTTCCCGGAGACATACCAGTGGCCTGAAGCACAGTACCTCCTCAAAAAGATGTATGTGAAGACAGGCTTATGGTATCTGATCAACTTGTATCCACAAAGCGAAGAGAACAAGAAAGCAGTTTTACAATATGTGATCAGCCTGGATGGAAGCATTGATGTGGAGAAAGCATTGCTCGGCTCTTTTTATACCTACATTTTCTTCGACCCGCAAGCCAGCACAATGAAGAATGGTAAGCCCGATATCACACGTCCGGATATTTTGGAAAACAAGCTTGCTGTCTTACGCGAAATTGCGAATTACGTACATGCCGAAAGACTTAAGAAGAAATAATCTCTGCGCCATCACTTAATTCAAATTCAATTAATTCAGGCATGGTTTTGAATTTGATATCATAGTCTTCAGCAGCTTCCTCAAAAAACGATGAGGCAACCTGTTTGTCAAGGAGACAAATGATGCAGCCACCAAAGCCACCGCCC